>CAYPJH010000280.1:0-4006 GCA_964411035.1 uncultured Methanobrevibacter sp.
AATGGGGGAATGATGGAATTTAGAGATGCTGTCTCATCTTTTTTCTCACATTGCCAACATTCCTGGTGTGAGATTTAGCACACATCTAGATTTATTTTATTTGGCTGGCATATGTAGGTCCTTGGGTTTACAGCTTTCCCTTTGGGGTGTATCCTGGGCAGGGGCCATATCTCAGTGTCAAATCCCCAACTGATCACCTAAGTCTCATATTTTCAAACAAAAACTTTGTTAGTTCATTGTTTAAAAAGTGGAATCCTATTTAATATGAAACATACTCCTCAAAATTCTTTAAAATAAGACTTGAAAGCCTTCTCACATTTGATGGTGAATGCAAAGTCGGATGAGTTACAATGAATATGATTCCTCCCCTCCTTTGGGGTGTATACACCTTTGTTAGCATGTTGTCAAGGAATGCCTTTTTTATGACATCCACCCTGCTTTTACCAAATCAGGAGCCATTGGAAGATAAGTGTTCAGCTTCATCTGGAGCACAATGCTAAGACACCCTATGGAAAGTATGACTGCTCAGTCTGTAGCTATCTACATGTTAGTTAGCTGCTTTCAAGACCAAAATTTGGGTGATGTCTAAAAGAGTGATAGTGAAGTCTTCATGCAGCTCATTGGGGTCCTTTATTTTGCAGGTATATTTTGAGGATCATCCACAGATGTGTGTATCTCACTCATCTGGAGAGAGACATCATAAAGCAAAAGAGAAAGAAGATGGACATGTCCATGGTAAGAACAACATATTCTACACAGTTCTTTTGATAGAATATTGATTTATAACATGAGTGCTGATATATTCTAATACTGGGAGAAATGAACCTAGTAAACAGGGAATAAAGCAAAAGCAAGAAAGATAAAGAGTTGTCTCTCTCAAGACCAAAGTCCAGCAGCAGGTTATAGTGGGAGTGTCCCTCTTAGTTTCTGTACAAGTATAGACCACAGGGAAATTGGAAAACTTGAATTTTTATGTTGGAAAGAATAATGTTCTTCACATTCTACCTGGTTTCTGTTCATTTCTCAGTGTATTTTCATTTTCCTCAGGGAATCTTTTCTATAGATCAGATTTATGTATTAGATCACAAACCTCTTTTCTAATATCATCTGTCTAAAATTATAATGATCTTTTTTGTGTGTGTCTGTCTTCTCCATTAGACTTTAAGCTAAAGAAAAATAGGGGTCTAATCTCATCTGCTATATCTTCAGAGTTCAGCATATTGTGTTACGTGTTTTATGCACTCATTGCTTTAGTGTATAAATAATGCATGTGAAATATACAGCATTCATATATTTAAATTAGTCACATATTTTATTTCTATCTTCTTTTTTTCTGACATATTCTGTTAGCCTGTTGAAAACCCAGAAAGCAGTTCTATCACTTCAAAGAATAATAAAAAGCAAACAAAGTCACTGCGCACCGTGTTCACTACATGTTAAAAAAAAAATGCACAACTGGAAAATGAGATTCATGAGCTAAAAAAGAGGGTATCTGAGTTTAAGCAAGAAAACATAGAATTGAAACAACAACTCCACAATTTGAGGTATTATATCCTACATTGAAAGAAGGAGTGGAATCTTTTCCTTTAATCCAGTAAAATAAGAAGGACAATTTTTTTTAACTACTGCCTCATCTGTTAGCACTTTGCAAGGGAGAAAACGTGAATAAATTATAAAATTCTTACAAATATGATTAAATTATTAAATTTAATTAATATTATTAAATGTGATTACTTCTAAAAATAAGTTCATATTTTTCCCCATAAACAATTTTAATGGCTCTATGGAAGCCCATCTGCTAGTAATCTATTTATTTAACAAACATAATTTGGGATTGTTATTTGTTTATATTTTTAACTTTTTATTACAATTAATATTTCAAGAAATATCATTTATAAAAAAAATCATTTCCTACTCAGATACCATGGCATGTGCCTATAATTCCAGCAGCTTGGGAGACAAAGATAGGAGGATCAAAAGTTCAAAATAATCCTCATCAACATAACAGCAATGTCCTAAGCAAATTAATGAGACCTTGTCTCCCCCCCCCAAAAAAAAAAAAAAAAAAAGAAAAATAAAAAAACCTTGGGATAAAGATAAGGGATTTAGCTTCTGTGGGTTCAATCCCTGGTACCAAAGTTGGGGATGAGAAGAAAAAAAAAAAAACAACTTTCTATATTTCTGTTTACTTTTGAAAAAAAATTAATATAGAGTCATTTGGTTAAAGTGGGAAACTTTAAAAAGATTACAGAATTTTTAAATTTCTCTCAAGAAAGTTTATATTCCACCAATGAGGCATTTTTCACTGCCCTGAAACATGTTATTATACATTTATAGTTTTTAGGCTGATTTTGGGGATCAAACTCAGGGTTTTGTGTTACTAGTGTGATGTGCTAGTGCTGACCTAGACCCTTGGCTACATTTCTAACATTAACATTCATTAAAAAATGAAATGAAAACAGATTATTTTTTTTTATTCAAATTCATTCTCATTCATAAATTTGTTCATATTTCTTTATTGAAAGGACTTATACTTTTTATGTTTTTTTAGGTATACATGACAGTAGACTATATGTTGACATAAATTTATTTTTGTTATGTCTTATATTCCATTGTGTGTGTGCACACACACACATATCATATTTTTTTATCCATTCATCTGTTGAAGAACATTACTCTTCATTATTGGATTAAATATTAGGTCCCATCTTGTTCAAAAATGGATTTTGAGTTTTTTGTAAAATACATAATGATCAAAAAGGTAAGTTGAGATTGTTACCATAAAAGAAACATAAAAATAGTATAATAACAGGTATTAGATTATTTATCCCAGTTCGAGGTCATAGTAATACAAAAGATACATATTTTTAATATCTTTATTTTATTTATATGTGGTGCTAAGGATCAAACCTAGCACCTTACCCTTGCTAGGCAAACACTCTACCACTGTGCTACAGCCCCAGCTCCAAAAGACACATATTGAAAAAAGAATGTCTGAATATGCTGTCACACTGTAAGCCAATTATAGGTATACCTGACATATTTTATGAAGATAAATGATATTACTACTGAATTCATAAGTTTGTATATAAACAATGTCTTTAAAACTTATTTGACATGAAATTATCTTTTTAACTGCGGAGGATCTATGATTATGAAAAAAAAATTACCTTTAACTTGTCAATTTACCAAATCATTTATAAATTCCTTTTCTGTGGTATCTAAAAGATTTGCTAGTAACAGAAATTTATCAAATAACAAAACAATCTTTTATTATTGACTTTCAATTATGTATGTTTTACACAAGATTAAAGGAGAAATTTAAAATGTTAAACTAGAAAAGCTTCAGAGAACATAGAATTTTTATTAAGATACTAAATCAGCATACAAAGAGCCAGAACATAAAAAGACATTTTTGGTTTTTGGCAAAAATCAATTAAAAGGCATCCATATTAACTTCAGATATACCTTAAAAGAAGATGAGGTGAAGAGAAAAAATGATGATATGTTACATGAAAAAAATAAGAACCCATTAAAAGAAAAAGAAACAGAATACAACAAAGAGGATCAAGTGAGAAAGCAAGCTGAAATCTCTGTACAATAGATACAGAATTGGAGACTGCAAAAAATCATTTTAATCAGGTAAATGAACATTCAGTAAAGTTTCAAATTTTTACTGTATTTCATTTGAATTATTTATAAAAATCCCTTTAACTTATTGTATGTGGCCATGTTTCACTTAATGATGGCAATGTGGTCTGAGGAATGTGCTGTTTGGCAATTTCACCAACATGCAGTCATCATGTGTGTGTACTTCCACACACTTCAGACATCTCCCACAATGCCAGGAATCACAGACTTTTAGAACCTCCTTTTATATGCAGTCTGCTGTTTACCAAAGCATGGGTATGTGGGGTGTGAACTATTATTTTGATTTAAAACACAATGTTCATTATTTGGCAATAAAAAAAAATTAAAATAAGATCTGACAAACCAGAAAAAAAAA
>CAYPJH010000281.1:0-2835 GCA_964411035.1 uncultured Methanobrevibacter sp.
ACCACCATCAACAGCAGAATTATTAATAAATTTACAGGTACCATATACATTTAAAGATCCGTTATTATTAAATACTCCTCCCTTATTTGTAGCAGAATTATTAATAAAATCACAGACACCATAGATATTTAAATTATTTCCATTACTATTAAATACCCCACCAACAGCAGCAGAATTATTAATAAATTTACAGGCGCCTCGTATATTTAAATTATCTCCATTACTATTAAATACCCCACCAACAGCAGCAGAATTATTAATAAAATCACAAGCACCATAAACATTAAAATTATTTCCATTACTATTAAATACTCCACCCATATTTGTAGCAGAATTATTAATAAAATCACAAGCACCATAAACATTTAAAGATCCATCATTATTAAATACCCCACCAACAGCAGCAGAATTATTAATAAAATCACAAGCACCATAAACATTTAAAGATCCATCATTATTAATTGCTCCACCCATATTTGTAGCAGAATTATTAATAAAATTACATTCATCATATACGTTTAAAGTTCCATTATTATTGATTGCTCCGCCATTAATGGAGTTACCATTAATAAAAGTAATGTTTTTAATAGTTACAGTTGTACCTTTAGTAATTGTAAATATTGAAGCCTTATTAGAAGCATCAATTGTATGGCCTTTACCATCTATTGTTAAACTTTTATTAATAGTAATCGTACTTATAGAACTATCTGTTGAACTAGAATAAGTATAGTTCTTATCTAAATTTACAGTGTTAGTTGTTGCACCATCAATTAAACTTTTAAGTTCTGTAAATGATCCTGCTTCAGCAACAGCTGCCACATCTTCTACAGATGTGTCATCGGCTGCAGAAACTGTAGAAATAGATAAAGCACATATTAATGCCATTAATATTGCGAATATCTTTTTATTCATTATCTTCCTCCATGAACGAAATTAATTTTAAAAAAGGATATAGGTAATACTATACCATTTGATAGTTTTACAATCCATTATATATAAGTATACCACTTATGGATTTATAATATATCACTTATTAACATTAATATAACATATATAAAAGATACTTTCAAAACATAGGAAATAAATAATCAGTTGATTTTTAACATTTATTTTTAATTTAAAAATATTAAAACAATCCTATTTAGAATAGCTTATATAATTACAATGTTTTTAAAAATACAAAACCCTCTTAATAATATTTTATCTGACAATCAATGTACGGCTTTCCGATTTTATTCAAGAATTTGATGAATATTCTGGTAATCAAAGTGATTTCTGTGATTTTGTGATAAAACTATTATGGACCGTAAAATACAGTTTAGTATTAAAAATGTTTATGAAAAACTACAAACAGCAAAATAAAATAAACAAAAACGAACCATTCATAATAAATAAATTAACATGGAGTTTAACTATTCATGAGTTCCAGATTCACTGTCATCTTAATGACAAAACATCAGAAATAGAAAAGGGCTTTCAAACTCAATTAGCGTAACATTAAAAACTAAAAAAATCGCCAGAGTTTTTAAGACTTATAAAAAAATAGTTCAAAGTTAATTAAATAAAAAAAGAGAAAAGTAGCGATTAGCTACTTATTTTTTCTCAGGTTTTTCCATTAAAACACATTTAGCACCGATGCAACCGTCACCCATGTGAGGGGTTCTGTATAAGGTATCGTTTGCTTTTTCGAGATCTCTTGCTTCAACAGCTAATTTAGCAGCTACAGATGCCATTTCGTGTGCTGCTGCAACAATAGGTACGTATTTTTCGTGATCTTGTACCATGAAACAACCTTTTACGTCTAAATCTGCAACTTTAGATGCGATTTCATATGCTGCGTATGCTTTAGCTTTTGCGTAAGTGTTTTGGAATTCTCCTGCTTCAACAGCTTTTTCAGCAGTGATTTTAAGTTTTGGTAATTCTACTTCTTCACCAGCTTCGATTGATGCGATGATTCCGTCAATAGTGAGTTGTACTAATCTGTAAGCTCCGGTAGCTGCTAATACTTTAATAATGTCGGAGTTGAATGATGCCATTTCAGTTGGGTCTAATAATTCTCTTCTAGCTCCAATCATTGGGTCTGCGTTAACAATGATGTAACCTAAACCTTGTTCATCCATTTCATCAGCAACTCTTGCACCTGGTGCGTCACCAATGATAATAGCTGGTTTTTCAGCAGCGGATAATAATTCTCTTGCTTTTGCTGGACCTGGTGCTCCTGGGTTAGGACTGATGAAAATACAGAAATCAGGATCGAAGTCAGCTATTTTTGGTACAACTTCTTCTACTTGTTCAGGATTCATTTTAGCACCGGAACCGACTACTCTAACATCGATGTTTGGTCTGTCAGCTCTTTCGTCTAAAATTAAGTCAATTACCGGAGAAGTTCCGATATTACCACTTTTTATAATTCCTATTTTTACAACCATTTAAATCACTTTTAAAATTAATACGATTTATCGTATTATGTATTATTTTTATACTAAAATACATATTAATTTTTTGATTTGATTCTGAGATAATCAGATATGATAAAAATAGATGAAAATATGAACAAAACAATATATTAAAACAAAATATGTTGAACTAAATAGAAAACCATTAAAAAAAAATTAAAAAATTGTTAAGAAAATAATGAATAAAAGAAAAATAGTGGTTCCGACGAGATTTGAACTCGTGATCCCCTCGTTGTAAGCGAGGTATCATACCCCTAGACCACGGAACCAGTACACATTACTATATAAGAACATACTAGTATATAAAGGTTATGGAAAAATAGGTTTTCAATAGCCATACTGAAAAAATAAAAATAATAAATTATAATACTCCTTTTGT
>CAYPJH010000282.1:0-7376 GCA_964411035.1 uncultured Methanobrevibacter sp.
TATGGTAATGGAAGCAGTAGGGCAGATGCTGTAATGGACATGGTAAGAGCTATTGCAAAGGCTGCTGATGATCCTGCTGTTAAAGCTAGAATGGTTCAAGCAGCTATTGATCAATTTGCAAAAGGAAATATTATAATGGAACCTCAAGGAGACTTTATGGGATTATTGGCTGCAAAAGGTTTTAGTTCATTATTTAGTTAATTCCTTTTACTCTTTTTTTTAAATTTTTTCTTTTATAGAATTCTTATTTTTTAATTCATTCATTTACTTTTTTTGAGTATTGCTTAAACACCGGTAAAATTAAATTTTCGGTTCTAATCTTCTTATTATCACTCCTAAAAAAACTACAACTAATGGAAAGAAAAATACATATAAAATCAATATTAAGTTAGCAGGTACAATATCTCCCATTACTGTTGAACCGGCCATTAACATTATCAATAAGATTACTGGTCCTAAAATAGCTATAAATGTGTAGATGAGAATAAAACTATTTAATTTTTGAGAATATTCTTTTAATTTAATTTGCATATCAAATGAAATATCTTCAGCAATTATATTCAAACTACTGGCTAAATTACCGCCAACTCTTAAAGTGCCTATTATTTGCTGAACTGTTCTTGAAAGACCTTCAGATTTTACTCTATCAGCCATATTTAAAAGGGATTTTTCATTACTTGCACCATATTTTATCTCTTCCAAAACTCTTTTAAATTCCTGAGATAGGGAACCATAATCTGAATTAGATATGCTGAGCAATGTATCATAAAGGCCTTTTCCAGATCGCAGTTCAGTACTCATATGTCTTAGGGCATAGGGGAGTTCTAAATTCAAGTCATTATATTTATTTCTATTTTCAAGATAAGGATATTTGATAATCAGGAATAAAAAAGTTAATATAATTACAGCAGCTATTATGCTTACTTCAATTCCAAAAATGATGTATGAAAGAAGTATAATAAAAGTTAAAATCAATATTATCTTTAGATTTAGTTTATTAATTATTATCTTTCTTAAATTTCCGATAATGTTTTTCTTTTCTTTTTTCTCGGGTGTATTATTTTCAAACATTATCTGTTTTAATAAAAATTCTTCGTTTTCTCTTTTCCGATATTCGTCGAAATATCGGTCAATTTTATTTTTATCTTTTGAAGAAATTTTAAGGCTGAAAATTTTATTGTACATTCCAATAAAAAGGCTTCCAATTGTTATAAAAAATTTATCAAAAATAATATCACCACTCACATTATTTTATTTAAAATGGCGTATTTGTCTTTATAATACATGTTAAAAATTGATTTTACATCTTTTACATTTCTTAAGTTTTGTTTAGCCATATGTTCCAATAATTTTTGCCTATAGCTTATTTCTTTATAGATTGTGTTTATATTTTCCCCACTTGTTTTTGAAATTTCAGCAATAGTTTTACTTGAAACTCCTACACTTTCAATTTTGTCTCTTTGGGGATTCCATTGAAAAAGCTTATTTAATTGTATTGTTTCTTCTTCAATGCCTGCAATTTCAGCAACTTCACTAATTCGTCTGAATGAAACTCCATCTGGTTTATAGATTCTTTTTTGCATTATTATAAAGTCAATTGCAGATATCATTATTTTCGGAACGTTCATTGGTTTATTTGTAAGCCGGGTTATTGTTTCTCTTGCATCGTTTGCATGTAATGTTCCAATTCCGGAATGTCCTGTATTTAAAGCAGTAAAAAGAGTTATGGCCTCTTTTCCCCTTACTTCTCCAACAATAATTCTATCGGGTCTTTGTCTTAATGAATTTTTAACAAGGTCATCCATTGTAAGTTCTCCTGCGTTTTCAACATTTGGAGGTCTTGTTTCCATTCTAACTACATGTTCATGGTAAATTTGAAGTTCCAGTGTATCTTCAATCGTAATTATTCTTTCTTTTGGATTTATAAAACTTGAAAGTGCATTTAATGTTGTTGTTTTACCTGAGCTTGTTCCTCCGGAAATTATTGCATTGGCACTTCTTACGCCTAATCCGTCGAAACATAACCATAAAAATGCAGCTAATTCACTAGAAATTGTATTTGCATGTATTAAATCAATTATTGTCAGGGGGTCTTCATTAAATTTCCTTATTGTCACTGATGGTCCATCAGGAGATATTGGGGGGATTGTTGCATTTACTCTTGAACCATTTGTTAATCTTCCGTCAAGAATTGGGGTTTCCTGATCAATTCTGCGATTTATCTGTCGGGCAATTGAATCAATCAGATCAATCAATTCCTTTTCATCTTTATATATTATGTTTGTTTTCATCATACCGTATTTCCTATGGTAAACAAAAACAGGTTTGTTAGTTCCAATAATCATTATTTCTTCAAGATCATCATCATGAATTAATGAATCTATTTTACCATATCCAAAAAGGTCTTGTAGGAATTTTTTTGAAATATCATTTAAATAAGATTTATCAACATTTATATTGCCACTATTGTTATTAAGTCTTAGAAATATGAAGTCTTTAATGTCTTTAAGTAATTTGTCCTGATTTAATTGAAAATTTTCACCACGGGATATAGCTATATCAACTAAATTTTCACGAAGTTCATTTAAAAGCAATTTTTCCTTTTCATTATATTTTTGACTTTGTGTCGTGTATTTGGGTATGATGTCATTATTGGTTTTAAATCTATTTTTTGTACTTATTTTATCCATATTTTAACCTATACTATTTTATGCTATTTAATCATTTGAAAATGTAGTTAATATAGATTTTACTGGATTTGAAGTAAATTTTTTTCAATTAAAGCAATATTTATTTTTAATGAAATCAATTTATTATTATGAATAAAAAAATTCAAGATAAAATCAATGATTTAAATCCTTGTGATGATTGTGAAGATATTCAAATAAAAAAATTTAGTCCAATTACTAATTTTGAAGATTATGATTTGTTAAATGATGATTATTTTAGATGTTCATGTGGAAAAAGGCCATTGGATGTAGTAATGGCACATATTTTAAAAATAATGATTGAACAAGAAATTGTTTCAGATAAGGCTACACTTAGGAGAAATTCACCGATACCTATGCCGGCATTTTGTTACAGTTATTTAAACCCTCAATTTATAGGTCGGGATGATTTAATTTTAATTCATCCGGATTTTGATAAGGAAGTAGCTATGAGATTAGTTAATGAAGTTAGTGAGGTTAAAGGTGTTTTAAAAGGAGATGCAAAGGAAGTAGTTGGAATTCTTGATGTTAATAGTGAACCTGTTGAATTTGAATTACTTGCAGGTAAAAGTGATAGGATTGATGTTTTAAGAGCTATGACTGATGATTTAATTGTCATATCAAAAGATCAGAGAAATTCTCACATTGAAGTTGCACCTACAACTGAAGATAAGCTTTTAAAGGTTTATAATTATCTGGATAAGGAATGTATTGAGAAGAATATGGCTCTTGATGGAATGTGTGGTTCTGGTGCTATTGGGATATTTTTATTAAAATATGGTTTTAAAAAAGTAATATTTAATGATATTAATCCTCAAGCTATAATCAATCTTAAAAATAATCTTAAATTAAATAATATTGATGAAAATTCATATGAAATTTTTAATGAACCTGTTGAAAATTTAAATAGTTTTAATTGTGATTTGGTTATTTTAGATGCTTTTCCAGGTGTGGATACTGAAAATATTGAAGATTATCTTGAAAGTTTTTCCTCTAAAATATTAAAAATTTAGGTAAACCTAAACATTTATATATGATGTTGAACAACATTTTAATTGGTGATAAAATTTAGGCAAGCCTAAAAATTACCACCATATTATTCGGTCAAATAAATTATCTCAAAAATTAGAGTTTAATCTCCAAAATTATTAAATGCCATATTTAATAAGGAACTTACTAGGTATAGGTTTTTACCTATATTTTTTCCTAGTATTGACGATAATTAGCAAATAAATAATAATTGCTATGCCAAAATAGACTAATACTTGAATATCTAAAATTCCTGTTTCTACTCCAAGTATTGCATAACTTAAAAGCAAACTATAAAGGCCAATATAAAAATAATTTCCTGTTTTTCTCATTATCTTAAAGCCAATTCCTAAAATTAAACCAAGAACACACATTCCAAATGCTACTCCAAAACGGCCAAAATCAACAACCATTTGTCCAATTAATGTTGGAGTTACTGTAACTTCCGTTCTCCAGGAAATAAGCTTTCCAATCATCATACGAGGTCCAAGTTCACTGCCAGGTATAGAACTACTAATCAAATAACCTTTTGTTAAACCAAAGTTTCCACCAATATAATTTAATAAATCAAGAACATGTAATGTAAAATCAGCTCTTGATTGAAGTGTATAAAAGGGATTTGTAGCAGAACTTATTGAAAATTCACTTAATGAACGAAAATAGCCAATTCCAATAATTGCACCTACACCAATCAACGCACCAATAACAACTTCCCAGGGTGAAAGGATTTCTCCATAATAACCAATGATTATCATTATGAGAAGAACGGCAAGTAGAGGTGTCCTGTAACCTAACGCTAATAAAAATACAGAACTAACAGCTATCAAAATTAGAAATCTAAATCTTACCTGTGATCTGGTAATCTTTTTATCATTAAAATATTTAAGATACACGCTTCCGATGATACAAACAGCAGGAATAATTAAGAAAACGGGCATAGTAAAAATAGGTTTAAGCAAATATCTGATTGAAGGTTTTAGAAGAGGAATGCCTCCAACAGAAGCCACACTAATAAAGAAAAATACAATTGAAATTAAAAGCAAACAAAATCCAACACTATAAAGATCACTATCTTTAAAATTAATAATGTCCTTTTCTGATAAATTTTTTAAAAAGAACCTTGGTAAAACAGTACTTCCAATAAAAAAGAAGACAAAAGCAATAAGCAATGTAATTATAAGACTAAAAGTTAGTTTATTTAAAGATAATATAAGAAATATAGCAAAAACCAATAAAACAATTAAAGGAGAGAAAAGATAATTTCTAATAATCTTATTCTTTTTTATAAATCCTAAAAAATTTTCAGAAGGATACAATCCTTTAAAATAGCTGTTAATCCATTGTTTTTCAATAAAGGATAATAATGAAAAAATAATGGTGAAAATAAAAGACCTACGAAATTCATAGGTTATTTTATTTAATATAGCTATTAATTTTGAATATATTAAACTCATATTTTTACCATTTAATAAGTTTTAACATTTAATACATCAAAGTTCTGTTCAATGAATTCCTTTTCATCTAATGTACAGTTATATACTCTAATAGTAATCTCATCACTTACACCATCAATATTTCCGATAATATTATCTGCAGTACTGATTTCTGATGGTGTGGCTCTAACTATACTTATCTTCTGACTTAGTCCAACGCTGGATAATTTAAATGAAATTCGACCATTTTCAAATAATGTATTTGTCAATTGTTGAAAAGCCATGCTATCTAATTCATTAACAGTTATTGAAGAACTGACTTCGTAGTTAGAGTAATTGCTTAATTTAAATGTTAAATTGCCAATTGAAGTGATATTGGATGGCTTAATTGAAAATTCAGTAAGATTTTTATACATGGAACCATCAACTTCAAGGGATAGCTTTTCAAGGTATATATCTGCTTCAGGAATGTCTTTATATAAACCACATAAATAAGTTTCATTTCCTGATTTAACAAGCACTTTTACATTACTTCCCCTATCATCATCAATCCAAACAATTTCACCGTTAACAGTTACTTGTTCATTGTTCGTTGAATTTAAACCAGATACTGTTGTTTTAACAATTTTTCCTTCTTTATAATAATCTAAATATTTTTCAACAACCTTATTTAAAGTAGATGAATCAAAAGAAGTGGATTCAGTCTGATTTTGATCATCGGAATTAATATGAATAAAAGCAAATATAATCGTAGCAATTACAACTATTATGATTATATAATCAACCAGGGTAAATTTATTTAAAAATTTTGGTTTTTTCATATTTCCTAATCCTTATTATTCATTGTCATCATATATTGCCCCGACAGCACATACTTCAATACATTCTTGGCATTGACTACATTTATCGGGATGAAGTATAATAGTATAAACTTTTTTTTCTATAGCTTCTTCAGGACATACATCTATACAATCTTCACAAACAGCACATTCATCTTTATCAATTTGAATCAAAATAAACACCAAAATTTATTAATTATTAAAACTAAATAAATTATTAATATTAAATATGTATCTTAATTATTTATATTATTTTTGCAAAATCAATTTTTTGCAATAAAAAAATAGTTATCTTTATATATGATGAAATCCAAATAGTATATTGTTGTTATATGCAGGGGTGCCCGAGCGGCCAAAGGGGGAGGACTTAAGATCCTCTGGTATAGGCCTTCGAGGGTTCGAATCCCTTCCCCTGCACTATTCTTATTATATTCTCGACTTATTTTTGCCTTAGTGGCTCAGCTGGTAGAGCGCTACCTTGGTAAGGTAGAAGTCGGGGGTTCGAATCCCCCCTAAGGCTTATTATTATTTTATTCTTAATTTTGTATTTTCTACTTTTTTAATTTCAGAATATTTATTATTTAAAGCAAGTAAAAAAAGTTTCAATGTTTTATCAATTCCAGATTTCTGACGTAAAAATAAACTTTCGCTATTGTTTTCTCTCAGGTCTGCATAAACATCACTAGTAGCAGATATTTCATATTTATCAGATATTATTGAAATACCTCCACGCCCAATACCTGCAGTAGTTCCAATAGCTATATCACATTTAGTTATATTCTTAATGGACTCGGCCATTATTCTAGAAACCTCCAAGTCTTGTTCTTCAGTATAAACTTTTATTCCTTTAATCAGCTCTTGAGGTTCAGGAGGATTTACAACCTGCAAAACAGTTTTAACAGCTTCAATAGTAGGAATAAATAAACTACAAGTCACACTAAGTTTATTATAATTAAAATCTCCATATTCTCCAGGATTTTTAATGTAATCTCTTCCAAAGTTTCCGTCATAATTCTGAGCAAGTGCATGAATCTCACGACCAATCTTGCCATGAGTAAAACACTCGGCAGTAGCTATTTTAATCATATATCTCATTTAATAATTCCAATGACTTTTGAGTAATTTTTTCAGCAAGCTTATCTAAAATATATGGAGTTACAGGTTCCATATCCCGAATAAATTTATTAGTGGTTATAATAGTATGATCTTTGTCAATACCGCAATTTCTAAGTTCATTTACTGCAGGATTTGAATTATCAAACTCACCAATATCTTTTACAATAATTTCATTATCTCCCATTCCAAATACTCCGGCAGTACTTATAGTTTTACCTCCGTAACTATGAACATGGTTTATTATGGCAGCT
>CAYPJH010000283.1:0-2678 GCA_964411035.1 uncultured Methanobrevibacter sp.
TATAAATTTAAAGTTCTATTGTTATTGATTGCACCGCCATTAACAGCACAATTATTTAAAAATTTAAAAATAATGGCATCTGTAATTAACGTTTTATTATTATTGATTGCACCGCCATCAATAGCACTATTATTTATAAATTCCAGGATGCTCTTTACTTCTTTATCTCCATTATTATTCATTACTTCTAAATATCCATTATTATTGATTGCACCACCATTAACAGCACAATTATTTAAAAATTTAATGGAATTTCCAGATTTACCAGTAATTACATATAAATTTCCATTGTTATTGATTGCACCGCCATTAACAGCACAATTATTTAAAAATTTACAGTCACATATATCTAAAGTTCCATTATTATTGATTGCTCCACCATTGGTAGAGTTACCATTAATAAAAATAATATTTTTAATAGTTACCTTTTTATCTTTAGCAATAGTAAATACTGAAGCTTTATTGGAAGCATCAATAGTGTGGCCGTTACCATCTATTGTTAAATCTTTAGAAATATCAATAGTATTCATATTATCCGTATCCGAATAAGTATAGTTCTTATCTAATACTAAAGTATCTTTTGCATTAATAATTTTATTATTAAGTTCTGTAAAAGAGCCTATAAGATCATCAACTGACGTATCACCACTAGTTGATAGATTATCAGCAGAAACTGTAGAAATAGACAAAGCACATATCAATACTATTAATATTGTGAATATCTTTTTATTCATTATTTTCCCCCATGAAAATTAATTTTTAAAAATTTAATATAGCTAATACTAAATCCTTTGTAGATTTACAAACCATTTTTTTTATAAATCTGCCATCCCTATACTTCAAATCATCGTTTATATACTTATAAGCCTTTATATATTAACGTGAAAATAACAAAAATAAGTTTCAAAAACTGGGGTGATAATCGGTTGATCTTTAACCTGAATTTTTTCTTTTTATTTTTTCTTTATTTTTAAATTAAAAGTAGTAAACTGTAATATATTTGAAAAGTTAAAATATAATTATGCAAATAAAAAAATTAAAACTTCTCAATAGTACTATGTCTGATAAAGAATATATACTTTCCGATTTATACCAGAACTTGATGAATTTTGCTGTAATCAAAGTATTTCCGTTTTAACTATAATACTAGTGATGAATTAATGTATAAATAAAAAGAATTTAGAAAACAACAAAAGGAATATTAAAAAGATTAAAACTAAAACTATTAAAAACACAAATCATCGAAGTTTTTGACAGTGCCTTATTTTTATAAAAAACTATAATATATATGATTTTATAAACATATAGATAGTTTAAACATAAATAAATGGAGTTATGATATGGATAAAAATAAAAAAATTATAATATTAGCTATAATAATTATTATAATAGCTATTATTGGTAGTGTAGTCTACTTAAATGTTTCCGGCTCTGATAGTAATAAAACACCTTTTTCAAATAAATTCATGGCAGGAAACTTTGTTGGAACCGTTAATGAAATGAATTCTAATGAGACATGGGCTAATGCTTATAAAGACCCTGTTCATCATATTGAATATAATATGTCTACTTGTAAAAATGCTTCATTTTTAGTTGATTTATATAAATTACAAGGAATGAAAGGACCTGAAGAAAAAGAGTATAATGGCCAAATATGGAGCATATATACAGGACAGGGTTCTAATCAAAATGGAAACGGAACATCAACAGATAAACTTATAAATGTTTATATGTGCGTTGCAGATAAAGATAATCAAAGTTATGTAATTTACATTATATTTAACGATAATACCAAAGTAAATGTTGACGGAACTATTTATTGTGATGGATTTGAAGAATATGTTGAACCATTATTATCATCACTTGAACTAAAATCAAATGCTGATGCCCCAAACCTTTCTTCATTACTTGGTATAGATGAAAATACTTTCCAACAGCAAGCTTTTTTAATTAACCAAGCAAGCAATGGTAATCAAACTGCTTTATCTATGTTAGCCGGCGAATAAAATGAATATTACAGTTTTTCATGCAAATGAATGTGATAGAAAGAAATGTACTTCTATTAAAATGGAAAAATTAAACAAATGTAGACTTGTCTATAATATTAATAGAATTCCATCTGGAGCAGTTGTTCTAAACCCCTATGCTGAAAAAGCTGTTTCATATGAAGATCATAATTTAGTTTTAAAAAGGGGAATTGTAGGTTTGGATTGTTCCTGGAATGAAGTGTCAAAATCTAAAAAGTTTTTTTCACTTTCCAGATACCACCGCTCTCTTCCTTTTTTAATAGCTACAAATCCTGTAAACTATGGTAAACCATGTATTTTATCAACTGTTGAAGCAATATCTGCTACATTATATATTACTCGATTTAAACAAGAAGCAGAAGATATACTTCAAGGATTTAAATGGGGGCATACATTCTTAGAATTAAATCATGAGCTTTTAGAGGCATATAGTGAAGCTAATACAAGCCAGGAAGTAGTAGAAACTCAAAATAATTTCCTAGATTCTAAAAAATAAGACCAAATAAGTAAACATTTAAATAGTATAAAAATTAAAATGTTATATAATAGTTATAAACAGTAATTTAAACTAATTTATGTTATAACGATTTTTTATATAATTTGTTTTGATTATTTTAAAGAATAAGGAGGATATTACCTATGGCAAGATTC
>CAYPJH010000284.1:0-4701 GCA_964411035.1 uncultured Methanobrevibacter sp.
ATCAGGGACAAAAGTTTTAATATCAACATAACCACTAATGTTTATTTCCGGTGGAGTAATGTTCTTTTTAGCTACTTCAGTGATGGATTCAGCCCATTCTTGACTAATTCCTTCTTCTGTAAGAGCTTCAACACCTTCATCAGCAGCGGTTTCAAAAGCACCATAAATATCTCCAAAGATATCCATCAATTCATAACCAACTTCATCATAAGCAGTGTCTAAATCCTTATCTAAAGATTTAGCAACAAGTTCTAGGAATTTTTCAGCTTTTTGTTCAATTTTCCATTGCTGAATTTTTTTAGTTCTTTGATCTTCCCTAATTCTTTTTAAAGAAACATCAATATGATTTTTTTTGTGATTAACTCTTAATACACGAGCTACTATTTTTTGATTTTCTCTCACATGATCTCTGATGTTTTTAACCCAACCTGAAGATACCTCAGAAATGTGAATAAATGATTCTTTTCCTACATATTCTTCAAGTTTTGCAAAAGCACCATAGTTAACGACCTTATAAACTGTACCTACGACAAGTTCCCCTTCATCAGGTAATTCTTGATTTTTTCTTACCATCTGCTCACCAAATAAAATAAAAAAAGGATAAAATAAACTAATAAATTTAGTTTAATACTTTATCAATATGTGCCATTATTTTAGCTTTTCCGCCACGAGATTTAACAATGGTTTTACCACAGATAATGCATTTTACATCAGAAGCAGCACGATCAAAGATTACTTGTTCATTGTCACAATCTAAACATTTTACTTTTAAGAAATTTCCTCTACCTTTACTTACCATATTAATCACCTATTTAGCTACGAATTCTGGTTTACCAGTTCTGAAAGATTTTTTAATGTGTGATTTTCCACATTCTTTGCATTTTAATCTTAAATCTAATTTTTTAACAGGCTTATTACCTGCAGGTAAAGGTCTTGGGTAACCTCTGTAACCAGCAGTTACACGTCTGAATTGTCTTTGTCCCCATTTTAATTCACTAGCTTTTCTTTTTTTAGCAGTGTGTACTTCGTGTACAGTGTGTTTTTTACAATGCGGACAGTAAGTTCTTTTTTCTTTTGGTATTTTCATATTATTTCACCATAAATAAGTATTACTCTATTTATAACTTTATCTAATAATAATTGACACTTACAAATTAGAGATAAAACTTTTAAGTAACTGGTCAAGTTTACTAAAAGCAAAAATCCAAAATTAAATTAATAATTTTTTTAGTATTATAAATAGACATTTATTATATATGATAGTTAATAATATTTAAATATGAGCATTAAATTTTCACAAGACGCCCCTTACGATTTTTAACAAAAATCATAGCATTGAGTTTAGGCATAACAACAATATCTTGGGGGTGGAATGGACCATAAACTTTCTCATCAACCCCAACAATAGGGCCAATCTCATTAAAAACAAGTAAAGTTACATTTTCAGATTGTTTAGCTATTTTAATAGACTCTAAATCAACAAACTCCTCTTTATCCTCGTAAATAGCTTTAAACTCTTCATCTTTCTGTTTACGGATTTGTTTTTCAATTGGTTCTCTTTTTTCATCAGTGATTACTTTAGCTTTAGCTATTTTATTTAAATGATCTATAACTTCATCATCTTTTATTTCTATGTCTTCTTTTTTATCAGCAGGAGACTTTTCAACTAAAGGGGATTTCTTAACAGGTTTTTCAACTTCAACTAAAGGAGCTTCTTTAACTGTTTTTTCAACTTCTACTTCTACTTCCACATCTTCAGTGAAGTCTGATAAGGATATGTTGTTTCTATGGTTTTTAAGTTCATCTATTATAGAAAAATAGAATTTTTCTTCTTCAGGAGTTAAATTTAATGGAGTTGTATCAATTATATCAAACATAGGTTTTCCAGTAAATAAATGATATGACCTATGAATATTAACAAAAGCGGCATTTACAATCTTATGTTCTCTTCTTTCACAAATTTCAGTAGCTACTCTTTGAGTATCCTTTATTAAATTATATTCATCAGCAAAGAAATCATTGCCAATGGATTTTCTGAGTTCTGCTAAATATTTATGAATATCTTGATAAAAAGTTTCTTCAACATGTGCTAATCCAGATTTGTTACGTTCTTTTTTTTGGATTTTACGTAATACTTGATAAAATTTGTCCACTTATTATCAACTCTTAAAAAGGTATATAAAAAAAGGTAAAGAATAAATAAATGATTTATTCTTCGGCTTCAAGTCTTGGTGCGAGTAAAAAACTAAGTTTACCATCGCCACTAATCATTTTAAGTGTTAAACTTAATGGCATGTCTGTTCCAAGAGAAATTTCGGCGATATCTGAGAATTTGTCTGCTTTAAGCATTTCCCTAATTTTGTCTAATGAGAATGCAGATTTTACAGATTCATCAATTCTTTCACCGTGAATATATTCCACACTAGCATCTCCAAATTCACCATTAGCTGATGCTATAAATTTATCTTCATCAACCTGTAAATAGATTTTATCTGAAAAGATATCAATATCATTTATTGAATCCTTAAGTAAGCTGAATGGTACTTCGAAGTTGGTTGGATGGTTAATTTGTGGTGGAGCAGGATTATCATATTCTATATCAATTAATCGAATTTTAAATGTTCTAGTAGCTTCACCTTCAAAAGTAATAATGAAATTGCCTTCATCTACTTCCATTATAACTCTATCGTTAGATTTAGAACGTTTAAGAACTCTCATAAATTCATCAGTATCAATATTAATTTTTTCAGGTTCATCACAAACATAATTATCAAATAAACCTACATTAAGTTCTAAATGCACAAATGTTATGTGACTACGGTCAAGAGCATCTAATCTCATACCCTCGCTATCAGTTTGGATTTGCACTTCATCAACAATAGATGAGATAGCATCAAAACTGGTTTTTAAAATATTAGAATTGTTTAATTCTGCTTTGAACATAAAAATCCTCTACTCATTTAATTATGAATAATAAAATATATTTATATTTTTATTACATATAAATCTTATTTATTTATTATTCTACCTATTTTTTGTAGGAAAATATGAATTCTCTCTAAAATCTTAATTGTTTGTATTGCTATAGTCTAAAAAATGATAATAAAGTAAATAATTATCATTTAAATTTAATTAATAGTTCAAAGAATTCTTAATTAAAATAACTGATTTAAAAAACCATTAATTTTATTTACTGCAAGCTTCTTTCATGGATTTTACATATTCTTTTAAAGGTTCAGTTGCATTTTCACCATGTTCTTCAATTATTTTAACAATAGCACTGCCTACAATAACGCCATCAGAATATTTTGAAATATTTTCAGCCTGCTGTGGAGTGTTTATACCAAATCCAACTGCTACTGGAATGTCTGTAACTTCCCGAATATCTTCAATTATTGCCTTTAAATCTGTTTTAATTTCACTTCTCATTCCAGTTACTCCTAAAGAAGACACTACATAAATAAATCCTGATGCTTCTGCAGCTATTTTTTGTATTCTCTGTTTGGATGTAGGTGCAATTAAGGATATTACATCAACACCATATTTTTTAGCAAAAGGTTCTATTTCATCTTTTTCTTCAAAAGGAATATCCGGTGAGATTATTCCATCAACCCCTAAGTCCTGGCACTTTTTAAAGAATTTCTCATATCCGTAGAAAAATACAGGGTTAATATAAGTTAAAAATACTAATGGTATATCTGATTTTTCACGGACTTTTTCTATAAGTTCAAAAACATCATCTGTTGTTACATTATTTTTTAAAGCTCGTACATTAGCTTCCTGAATTACCACTCCTTCAGCCATAGGATCAGAAAATGGAATTCCTATTTCAATCAAGTCACAACCTGCTTTGTCCATTTCTAAAATAAATTCTAATGATTTTTCAAGATTTGGATCTCCTACAGTTAAAAATCCTATAAATGCATTGCCTTCCTTAAAAGCATTTTTAATTTTACTCATATAATTCAACCCCCCTATATCTTGCAATTGAAGCTACATCCTTATCTCCTCTTCCAGATAAATTAACAACGATTATATCCTCATTATCCATTTCAGGAGCCATTTTTATTGCTTGAGCTACTGCATGTGATGATTCAATAGCTGGAATGATTCCTTCAGTTTTTGATAGATATTCAAATGCACTGACTGCCTCTTCATCTGTAATTGGAACGTACTCTGCTCTTTTAATATCATGTAGATAAGCATGTTCAGGACCTACGCCCGGATAATCAAGGCCTGCTGAGACAGAATAAACTTCAGATATTTGTCCTGAATTTGTTTGGTTAAATATGGATTTCATACCATGAAATATTCCGATTTGACCTTTTGTAAGTGCTGCTGCATTATATGGTGTGTCTATGCCTTTTCCTCCAGCTTCACAGCCAATCAACCTTACTTCTTCATCATCAATAAAATCATAAAAAGCACCCATTGCATTGCTTCCCCCTCCAACACATGCTAAAATAGCTGTTGGAAGTTTTCCTTCTTTTTCAAAAAGCTGTTGTTTAATTTCCTCACCAATAACAGATTGGAAATCACGTACAATCATTGGAAATGGATGAGGACCCATTGTTGAACCGATTACATAATTTGTATCATCAATTCTTGCTATCCATTCACGAAATGCATCGTTTACTGCATCTTTAAGTGTTTTTGTTCCTGTTTTTACTGGATGAACTTTAGCTCCCAGCAATTCCATCC
>CAYPJH010000285.1:0-5089 GCA_964411035.1 uncultured Methanobrevibacter sp.
AAAGACATTGTTCGAATCCTTGAGGCCAACAGTGCCTTCATATTTACCTCTGACCTTTTCAGTAAATGAGCCACCACCCACAAGAGAGCGACTACTATCCAAGGATAGAATTTTGAATTTTTCATATTTTATTTAAACTAAGGTCTTATTCTTTTGAAATTAATTCACGACACAGCATATAACCCTTCACCATCATACGGGGGATATGGAAAGGACCCTTGAATATATTGCCTTTGGCAGGCTGCGCCACAGTCCCGTCACGATGGAGGTAGCCGTACCACTCCCCATACTCCTTATCGGGGAAACGGGCATACGTCCAGTCGCTGATCTGCTTGTGCATCTCCAGGTACTTCTCGTTTCCGGTAGCTTGGTAAGCATAAAGAGTGGCAATGATTGCCTCGGTCTGCGGCCACCAGAACTTCATGTCCTGCGAATAATCCTGACAAGGCAGGTTCCGGCAGTCGCGGAAATTGATGATTCCGCCGAACTCCTTGTCCCAGCCCCACTCCCACGACCAGTCGAGAATGGTAAGGGCAAGTTCCACCAGCCCCTTATCCCAATTGCGGTATTTTGCCTCTTCAAGGATGAACCAGGAGGTCTCGATGCAATGTCCGGGATTGATGACACGGCCGTTGCAGGTATCGATGAACTCTCCGTCGGGACCCACCGTTTCAAGCAAAGCCTTAAATTCCGGATGAATGAAATACTTGCTCAAAGCAGCGATGGAATCATCTATCTGCCGGTCCAACGCTTCATCGCCGATAACGGCGCGGATGCGCGAAGCGGTATTGATAAGAATCATCGTGACAGAGTGTCCCTGCGCCTCCAACGCAGCCAGATACTTGGGTTCCAGAATGCCCGGAGTGGCAATGAAGCGCTGTATGTCCTTAAACAACGCAAGCGCCTTTTCCGCATAGCTGCGGTCGCCGGATGCCAACGCATATTCCGACATGGCGATGGCGGCAAAGGATTCGGAAAAGACATAACGGCGCTTGCGCAGCGGAGTACCGTCCTCCTTTACCTCGAAAAACATACGGCCGTCCTTGTCGAAACAGTATTTCTCGATAAAGTCGATACAGCTCTTGGAAGCCGCCAGCCATTCAGGATTCTTTTCTATGTTGTTGTAGGCAAAAGCCGCAATGAAACCGAAGCGTCCCTGAAACCAGACGGACTTGGTCGTATCCATCAACGATCCATCCCGGTTGACACACGTATAGACTCCACCATGCTTGCCATCCAACCCATGCTTCAACCAGAATGGCATGATATTCCCTGCCAAGTCTTGCCGGTAGGAATCAGCCCACATTTGCAAATAGTGTGTTGTCGAGTCCATCACCATCAGAATTTATTGCAACGTTCAAAGAAATGAATCGCTTCCAGCTCGGCTTTCATGCGCACTTCTTCCTCGTCCGTCATATTCTGGAACGGGGTACGGTTTTTACCCAAATCCAAACCTATCAGCTTCATGATGCGCTTGCCTCCCACGATGTTGCCGCGGAAATGGCAGATCACATTAATCACCTCCTGGGAGAAGTTCTGCAATTCGCGCGCCTTCTCCAAGTCACCGGCTTTCCATGCGTCGATGATGCCCACCAGATTTACGCCGTTGTAGTTGGTAGTGCCGCCGATGCCGCCTTGCGCCCCGCCCATGGCAAGGCAGGGAAGAATGGTTTCGTCCTGTCCGTGCAGCATGTCGTACTTGCCATTCTTATACAAACGGCATTGGTTGTACTCGTACATGCTCTCGAAGGTGTATTTGATGCCGGCGAAATTAGGAATGCGGCCATCCACCGCCTCCAAGAACGCCACCATGGACAGGAAAGCGCCGTTGAATGCCGGGATATGATAATAATAGAAAGGAAGTTCGGGAGCGCCGCAAGCTATCTCTTCACAATACTTCACCAGCTCTTCCACGCGGCCCACTTTCGGGAAAGGAGGTGCCATGGCGCCGATGCCCCACGCCCCGATTTTCTGCGCGTGTTCGGCAAGTTTGCGGCTGGACTTCACGCAGCAGCTGCCTACATGCACAATCACTTTAAAGCCTTCAGGCGCCGCTTCCATCCAGCGTTCCGCCAACTTCATGCGCTCCTCATCCGTCAGCATATAGCCTTCACCGGAAGAACCGTTGATAAACACGCCTTGCAGGCCATTCTTAACCAACATTTGAGCGTATGCTTCGATAGGCTCATAATTCACTTCCCCGTTTTCATAAAACGGAGTAAACGGTGCATTGATCAATCCAATAATCTTTTCCATTTCCAATATTCTATTTAAGATTAATATTTGGATGCAAAGATAATCATTTTTATTAAAAACAATACACTTAATAAAATATTTTATAAACAAAGATTGCATTTCATGGAAGCCCGGATCGGGGGCATCCTGCAAGGGAGATTCAAAGGCTAAAGGCGTGATTATAACATAAATTCACAAGTCAAAAGAAGGGTATGTCAAAGACTTTTTCTATTTTTGTGAGAATTTAGTTGCTGACAATATACTTGAATCGATATGAAGCCGAACTTATTGGAAGAAATAAAGATAGGAAGCAAAAATGCTTTGGTCAAAAAGAAGATTATCACCTATTATATATACAACGGCCCTTCAACCATCACCAGCCTGTCCAAAGAGCTGGACTTGAGCGTTCCTACCGTCACCAAGTTCATCAATGAGATGTGCGAGGAGGGGTACATCCACGAATATGGCAAACAAGGGACCAACAGCGGACGCCGTCCCAGCCTGTACGGGCTGGATGCCGATTCCGGCTATTTCATCGGGGTGGACATCAAGCAGTTCGCCATCAACATAGGATTGATGAACTTCAAGGGAGACATGCTGGACTTAAAGATGGACATCCCCTACCATTGCCAAAACACCCCGGCCGGACTGGATGAACTGTGCAAACTGATCGTCAGGTTCATAAAAAAGGTCGATATAGAGAAAGAGAAGATACTGAACGTAAACATCAACATCTCCGGAAGAGTCAACCCCGAATCGGGCTACAGCTACAGCTGGTTCAACTTTGAGGAGCGCCCCCTTGCCGAAGTCATAGCCGGGAAGATAGGGCACACGGTCACCATAGACAACGACACGCGCGCCATGACTTATGGGGAATTCCTGCAGGGCAACATCCACGGGGAGAAGAACATACTTTTCATCAACATGAGCTGGGGACTGGGTCTGGGCATCATCATCAACAGCGAAATATATACCGGGAAATCGGGATTCTCCGGCGAACTGGGGCACATGCCGGCATACAACAACGAAATCATCTGCCATTGCGGAAAAAAAGGATGCCTCGAAACGGAAGCATCCGGCTCCGCGCTGCACCGCATCCTGCTGGAACACATAGCCAACGGCGAAGAGTCCATACTGTCGCAAAGGGCCAAAGACACGGAAAACCTCCTGACGCTGGACGAAATCATCGAGGCCATCAACAAAGAGGACATGCTGTGCATCGAAATCATCGAGGAAATCGGCCAGAAATTGGGGAAACGGATAGCAGGGCTGATAAACCTGTTCAACCCGGAGCTGGTCATCATCGGAGGAACCATCTCGCAGACGGGCGACTACATACTGCAACCCATAAAGAGCGCCGTCCGCAAATACTCGCTCAATTTAGTGAGCCAGGACTCCACGATTGCCCTCTCCAAGCTGAAGAACAAGGCGGGAGTCATCGGCGCCTGCATGCTGGCACGCAGCAAAACCGTCGAATGCTGACGGGCAGAAAGCAGCCCACTCTCCCCGCCGGCCGGCCGATATGACTTCGACCGCAATCTTCTTGCCGATTTTATTGATGCCTGCATGCCCCCAGTGCAGGTTGTCCTTGTCGAACGGGCTCTCCCGGGCATCTATGACAGAGACGTTCGGGATGAAGTTTTCATCTTCCGGATTGACCACCGCGTCTTGCGCATCGCGCACTCCCTGCCCGTACTGCACCGAGGCCGCCGGGTTCGTCAGGCTCTCTCCCGGCTTCACGATGTGCCCGATGTAAACATGCGCATCCGGAAATCCGAGGCGGGTGCGGCATTTATGGATGAGTTCCTTCAGCAGGGGCAGGTAATGCTCTTTGGAATCCGCGCCGTTGCCTTCTCCCTGCATCCACCAAATACCTGCCAGACGGGGTTTCTTGCCCTTACCCAGCAAATCGCGGATGGCAGGCTTGTAGAGATTTTCATAGAAATAATCCCAGTTATGGCTGTCGGAAGAAGATGCCCAGGTTTCGATCCGGGAGCCCGAACATCCCAATTTAACAATGTACAGCTCCTTATCGGGAAAAGCTTGTTGGAAGTGCATGCCGAACTCCCCTTCCATGCCCCGTCGGCCTGCCGCACCGGCGCTCCATGTGCCGTATCCATGAATCATATTCATCATGGTTTTCCCGTTCAGGTTGTCATTCTTATAATACAGGTTGAGCCATCCGGGAGCCACATCCTCCGTGGTACCGTCGAAAACCCACCGGGCACCGTCGGGTTGGTTCACAATGTAGCAGCTGCGGTACCATATCTTCATCAGTCCGGGATTGGCCTCCGGATTGTCATACCAGGCACTCAGCCGGCGGTCTTCCCCGGCATCGGCAAAAGCCGACCCGTCCGCATTCGACTGCCCGATTGTGATAAAGACAGGCACTTCATTGTCCCCAAGAGCAGGGCTTACGGTACGATTGCACGGTTGCGCCATGCAGAGAGGCGAAAGCATCCATGCCAAAACAGCAAGCGTCAGGTTCGCAAGATTCTTCATGATTCATACATTTTGTTCCACCTGCCAAAGATAGATAAAATCCCCCGAGTTTTACACCGGCAAGATAAAGAATCTGCCTTTTCTTCAGAAGAAAAATGCAACATCAAAAAAACGTTGCCAAGTAAAGGGCGGTTTTCTTTCAATAGTATAGAGGTTTATGCCGCCAAAGTGGCACTTTAGAAACACAGTATAGAGGTTTATGAAAGCTAAAAGCCCGGCGTTTGACAACTCACAATTCATAATTCAAAATTCATAATACATAATTCATAATTCCCCACCCCTCTTTCATCCCTTCATCGCTCCTTTTCTGCATAAATGAAAATAACTGTATGAAAGGACATTTGAAAGGAGG
>CAYPJH010000286.1:0-7974 GCA_964411035.1 uncultured Methanobrevibacter sp.
CTCAGGGAATTGGAATAGCTAAAGATAAGCTAGGTTTAAGACCTGGAGTAATGGCTGAAACTGATGATGTATTTGCAATAGCATCAGAAGAGGTTTCATTAAGACAAGTTGTAGATACCCAGAATATTGAACAGATTTCACCAGGTGAAGTAATGGTATATGAAATTTAAGGTGATTGGATGACAGGAAAAACTATAGAATTAGATGCATCAACTTTAACTCCCCGCGAACTAAATTCAAAAGTAAAGGAACTTGCAAAAGGAAAATCAAAAATTTTAATTAAAAATCCAAATGCTATGCATTACCTTGTTGCAGGTGTTGTAGAAAAGAGCGATATTGAAATTGATGGATCTGTAGGGTATTTTGCAGGAACAATGTGTGACGGAAGTAAAATTAAAATCAATGGAAATGCAGGATGGTTTGTTGGAGATAACCTGACTGACGGTGAAGTTATTGTTGAAGGTTCTGCAGGAGATGGTGCAGGTCAGGGAATATATGGCGGAACTGTTGTTGTCCATAAGTCTGTAGGTTCAAGAACCGGGGAAATCATGAAAAACGGAACTATCATTATTGGTGGTAATTCCGGTTTCATGACAGGAATATTTATGATGGGAGGCCGTATGATTATTCTTGGAGATGTTGGAGAAGACTTGGCTGAATCTATAATCAGGGGAGAGATTTATGTTAAAGGAAAAATTAGCAGTTTAGGCTATAATGCTAAAATAGAAAAGCCAACAGAACAGGATAAAGAAGACCTTAAAAAAGTTCTAGATAAATATGGTTTTAATTTAAATTATAAACAGTTAGATGAATTTAAAAAGGTGGTTCCTGAAAGTAAAAGGCCATTTTACGGTCATTAAATTTTATGAGGGTTATGTATGTCATATAGAGTAGAGAGAAATCCGGATTTATGTAAAAAAAATTTTGACAGACCAGGCTGCTGCTGGTATTTATGTGATGATAGAAATGAAAAAATTTGTGGAAAATGTTTTTCATGTTTTAACAACTGTCCTCATGGAGTTTATGAAATCATTCAGGGAGAACCATATCCATTAAATCAGGAACAATGTGTAGGATGTAGAATCTGTCTTGAAATGTGTCCGAACAGAGCTATTGAAGTAAATGCAATTCCTCAGGATGCAAGACAGTCATGGGCATTTCCGGATGTTGTTGAAATTATTAGAAAATCACAAACAGCATCCTATAAAATCAGAAGTACAGGAGCTCTCAGACGCATTCCGGACTTTGATGATTTGGTAGTAGTTCCAGCACAGGTATCAAGACCTCCACTAGATAAGTACAGAGAACCATGTGGAACAGATGTTGTTTTAGGAGACAGGTTTGCTGAAAACCCATTAAAGCTAGATACACCGGTAATGATTGGAGCAATGTCCTTTGGTGCATTAAGTAAAGAGGCAAAAATGGCTTTAGCTATTGGTTCATCACTTGCAGGAACAGTTACAAACACAGGAGAAGGAGGAATGCTTCCGGAAGAAAGGCAATTGGCAGATAAACTTATTGCACAATATGCATCTGGAAGATTTGGTGTTTCTGCAGATTACTTGAATAAAGGAGATGCAGTAGAAATTAAGATAGGTCAAGGTGCAAAATCAGGAATGGGTGGTCATTTGCTTGGTGAGAAGGTAACTGCTGAGGTTGCACAAATCAGAAGAATTCCTGAAGGTTCAGATGCACTTTCACCTGCAAGACATATGGATATTGTAGGGCCTGAAGATTTAAGTATGAAAATATCTCAGCTAAGGGAAATTACTGACTGGAAAGTCCCGATTATTGTTAAGTTCGCTTCCGGTAAGGTAGCTAGTGATGTGAAAATTGCAGCTAAGGGAGGAGCAGATATTATTGTAGTTGACGGTATGCAGGGAGGAACCGGAGCAGGTCCTGATGTAATTATGGAACATGCAGGTATTCCATCACTTGCAGCTATTGTTGAAGCAGATCAGGCACTAAAAGAAGTTAATCTTAGAAATGATGTTAGTCTAGTTGCAGCTGGAGGAATCAGAACTGGTGCAGACCTGGCTAAAGCAATTGCACTTGGTGCAGATGCAGTCTATATTGCAACAGCAGCATTGATTTCAATAGGCTGCAGGGTTTGTCAAATGTGTTATAAGGGGACTTGTAGAAAAGGTATTGCTACACAGGACCTGTCTTTAAGACACAGGCTTGATTATAAGGAAATGGGTAAAAATGTAGCTAACTATATTAATGCTATGACTGATGAAGCATGTATGCTTGTTCAACAGGCAGGTAACAGTCACATTACAAAACTCGAAAAGGAAAATTTAAGATCATTAACAATGGAAGCTTCTGTTCTTACAGGTGTTCCAATGACTGGAAACTTCAAATAAGTTTTCCTTTATTTCTTTTTTTTAGATGCCCGGTGTTTGTTCAGCTAGACAAAAATTACAGACAGCATTGGGATTTTCTTTTTGAGCATCCTTTACAGGACAATAAAAGATGCCGTTTTCTTCATATACTTCCAGATTGCCTGGAAAAGCACTGCCTACAGGATGTATTGGCTCTTCATTGATGAATGTTGAATAAATTGAAGCTAAGGTATATATCAGTGGAAATTTTGAATTTCTTTTAGCATCTTCTCTTTCTTTATAAAATTGCCTAATAAGATTTTCCAAACTTTCATCGAAAAGTTCTTTATTTACCATACCCTCTATATCATCATTTGTATCCAACACTTCTTTTATTCTTAAGATGAAGTATTTTACATAAGTCTCTAAGAATTTTTCACGATAACCTGTTTGAACATATTTTCCTTCTTCACGTAGTATGGTTGTAGCTATCATTAAGTCATGTGGTGAAATGGTTCTCCCGTATTCCTTTAAAACAGACAGCAATTCCCCTTTAGATATTTCTTCCTTATTATTTAATGTATCCAGCTGCTTAAAAATATCTTCATCACTCATGTTTTATAATTTATAATAGATATTTTATATAAATTTTTATGATTTTCAAAAATTTTAAAAAGAATTAACATTAAAATTTATCTTATGATTACAATTACCAAGAAGGAAGAGGTTGTGCTTGACCAAATCAAAATTTTCTTTTTAGAATATCCCGAAGGCATTCCATTAAATGTTTTAAAAGATGACACAGGATTTTATGAATATGATTTAGTGGAGATTATTAAAACATTATCTGATAAAGGCTTAGTTGAGTTTGATAATAAGACTGTTAAATTATTGGATACTACAAAAGAAGTTAATACAGTAAACTCTAAAAAAGATGTGGAAAAATTAGAATTAAACTTAAAGGAAGAAGAAACATATAACCTTATTGAAAATATTGTTGATGAAAATAATCTGATTTCCAAATATATTTTAGAAGGGGAACTTTTATATGGAGATTTAAAGCTAAGCAGTTTTAGAATGTTCCATATTCTGCTTTCATTGGAAAATAAGGGATTGTTAAAGCCTATTGAGAAAAAAGATGGAGAATATTATCTATTTGTTCCGTAGAAACTTCAAAATAATATCCATAGCATCATCAAAATTTTCTCTAATTAAAAGATTATGTTTCACATATTCCATTAAAACAACGCTGCTTTTGCTGATTTTCTCGCTGATAGCTATTGAATTTTCATAGGGAACAAGAGTATCCTCTTTTGCAGCCATTATAAGGGTTTTGCTGTTTATTCTTTTTGTCTGTTCTAATTCATCATATTGAACTGCACCGTAAAGGATTTTTCTTAGATTATCCGTATTTTCCTTTTGTGATTTTATTTTTTTAGAAGCTTCCAGCTTATCCCTGTTGGATTCAATAATGTCTGATGGCAAGACATATGGAAGAATTACATCATAAAAATTCTCATATGATTTTTTAAGAGCCTTATTAAGCTCTTTAAATTTAGCTGTAATATGATCATTTGGAGATGCAAAAGTAGATAGCAGTATTAATGATTTTACAAGTTTCGGATTGTTTATTGCAATATCTAAAGCTATGCTGCCTCCTAATGAAAAGCCTATTACATGACATTTATCAATGTATAGTCTTTTTAAAAGTTCAACAGCATCCTTTGCAAGCAAATGATTGTCAACCGGTTTTTCGCCAATTTCCGTTTTTCCATGGCCTCTTAAATCCAGTCTAATAACTGTATAGTATTTTTTCAACTGTTCTGCTGCATAATCCCAGTAGTGAAGGTCATCGGAAAATCCGTGGATCAGCAATACAGGAAAACCATGGCCTTCAATTTCAAAATTTAATTTTATATCATTAACTTCTATAAATGTCATAATATTCTTTTTTCCAATTTTTATATTACGATAGTATTATTATTTTAAAAATTTATCATAACTTTTATATATTCAAGAAATAATAATATTTAATATTTATTAAAAGATTTATAAAGGTTTTTTCAATGATGAGAATAAGTATGTCTTTACCTAAAAAATTACTCTCTGAATTCGATGATGTATTAAAAGAAAGAGGTTATCAGTCTCGTTCAAAAGGAATAAGAGATGCATTACAGGATTATATTGTAAGATACCAGTGGATAAATGAAATGGAAGGTGAAAGAATTGGTATCATTACAATTATCTATGACCACCACTACACAGGAGTTATGGAAGATTTAGCTGAAATACAGCACAGCTATAGGGAAGAAATTACTACAAGTATGCATATTCACATGACCGACAAGTATTGCATGGAAATCATTGTTGTAAATGGTCACATTAACCAGATTAGAGAATTAACTGAAAGAATGATGAGGCTTAAAGGTGTTGAACATGTAAAACTTACAAGTACAGCTAACGGTGAAGAATTTAAAGAACCTCACTCACATAACCACATTCATTCACATGAAATTTAAAGCAACACCCTATCACTATGATTTATTGAAAGATAAAAATCGTTTAGCTATATTTTTAGAATCTATTGAAGAATTCAGCAAATGCAATGATTCTAATGCTACAGCATTTGATGTAGGCTGTGGCAGCGGAATCCTATCCTACTTTTGCCAGCCATACTTTGAAAAAGTATTAGCTGTTGAAATAGATTCTAAAGTAGCCGGTTATGCAAAGGAAAATCTTAAAAGCTTTAAAAATATTCAAGTAATAAACGCAGATGCCATTACTTACAAATATCCTGCAAAAGCAGATTTAATTGTTTGTGAAATGCTTGACACTGCATTAATCGATGAAGAACAGATACCTGCACTAATCAATGCCAAAAAGTACCTTAAAAAGGATGGCAAAATCATTCCGCAAGAAGTGATAAATACAGCGGAACTGGTAGATATGAAACGTCAAAACATTCACTATGACGATGTAGGATCAAATACGGAATATGAAGCTGTTTCAAATAATATTGTTTACAGTACGATTAATTTTTCAGATGATTTTGAAGAATATTTTGAAGACACCCTAACCTTTAAAATTCTTAATGACGGATGTGTAAACGGAATTAAAATTACAACTTACACAAAACTTTCAGATAATGTAATCTGCGGACCGACACCTATGTTAAACCCCCCATTATTAATTCCGATTAATGAAAAAAAAGTTAAATGCAATGATTTAATTAATGTAAAGATAAAATATCATATGGGAAAGGGAATTCAAACAATTAATGTTAACTACGGATAGGTGTTTAAAATATCATTTAAATCTAATTTAAAAGAATCAATATCTAATTATTCAAAATTATTAATACTTGGAATTGGAAATAATTTAAAATCAGACGATGGAGTAGGACCATACATAATTGATCATTTAAAAGACATATCTTCTGATAAAATTATTCTAATAGATGCCCAAACAGTTCCGGAGAATTTCACCGGAAAAATCAGAAAGGAAGATCCGTCTCATATACTTATTATTGATGCCTGTCTAATGGGGGAAAGCCCTGGATATGTTAAAATAGTAGATAGAGATGATTTTACAAATATCGGAATATCAACCCACTCAATGTCATTATCCTACTTTGTCAAATACTTGGAAACCGAAAATGACTTTAAAATAACATTTATAGGTGTTGAACCTAAAACCATGGATTTTGCAAATGCATTAACAACTGATGTTAAAAAAGCATCAGATGAACTAATAGAAATTATAAGGGAGATTGTATGAAAATTTTATTTATTGGATCTAGACTATATGATGATGTGGATTTTTATGTTCGTGAAAAAAACATAGAATCAATATTAACAGATTCAAATGAAAAGGCAAGCAATTTAGATTTGCCTGATGAAGTTATAATTGTTTCAAGAGGAATGGAAGAACCTACAAAAATCGCAATTGAAAAACAGGTAGATGCGGTTGTTCCGTTAATTGGTATAGATCCGCCACTTATGGACGTGGCATTTATGAAAGAAAATCTTGAAGGAAACTATGGAATTCCGGTAATAGCCAGTAATGTAGAAGCTGTAAGGCTTACCTCAAACAAGATAAATACAAAGGAATTTTTCAAAAATGAAGAAATCAGCACACCGGACTACCAGGTTATAAAAAGTCCTGAAGAATTAACATTAAACTATCCTGTTGTATTAAAGCAGGGTGAAGGACAGGGCGGAAAAGATATTAAGATAGCAAAATCCATAAGTGATGTTGAGCAATACTTTAATGAATTTGATGAAGCATTATGTGAGAAATTTGTTGAAGGAGCTGAAATATCAATTGAAGTATTGGCATTCAATGGGGAAATTGTTCCATTGGAACCGATATATAAAGGAGAAACCACTCTTGAAGGAACACACCCATTAAATAAAATTAAAACAGCCCCTCTAAATATTAAAGGCCTGGATAATGAAAGCATTAAGGAAATTGCATATAAGGTTGCTCATGGATTAAACTCAGATGGAATTTTTGAAATGGATTTCATGTATTCAAAAAATGGCGAAATATTCGTTATTGAAGTAAATACAAGGCCTAATGGAACAAGATACATCACCAATGGTGCATGCAATATCAATTCTCTACATGAGCTTATTAACATGGCTATCGGGGAGTTTAGTGCGGAAAATATCAATGAAAAAAAAGAAACATTTTATGCGACAGAAATACCTGTTGGAAACTATAAAGGTGAAAAACCACATCATCCTTTAAAATCATTTAAAAATGATGATTTTATAGTTCATGGTCCTGAAAACTATCAAAGAATAACTATCAGGGCAAAATCTCAACAAAAATTAGACCAATTAGTTGAAAAATTAGTAATATAATTGGGATATAAATTTTATATAGTATTATTTATAAATAATTTAATTAAGAATTTTTGAAGTGGTAAAATGAATTGGAATATTTTTGTTTTGTTTTTATTAACCTTTATTTTCTCAGCATTTTTTACATGGTACATTAGAAAAATACTTTTAAGAGCTAAAATAGGGGATAGTCCAATAGTTAGTGAACATAAACATAAAATAGGTACTCCAACAATGGGTGGAATCGCCTTTTTATTTACAATATTGCTAATAACAGCTATTTACTACAAAAATAATACAATTCTTATAACTTCATTTATGATGATTGCAGGAGGTATCTTTGGTTTAGTCGATGATTTAATAGGCCTTCAAATCAAAGAAGTCCAAAAACTCGTTGTAAACAAATCAAACAAGATAATATCTCTTGGAAGATTAAATGTTAAGCCTGGTGAAGAAGTACGGGTAGCTACTCCCAAAGCAAAAAAAGAAGTAGATGAATTACTTGAAATGGGAAAAGTGGAACTGATCGGAGAAGTTCCAATAAAACTGGAACCTGAAGAACTTCCTAAAATATTATGCCAGGTATTCATAGGATTTCTGTTATGCCTAACAGGAGCTATTACAACTCTTGGAGGTTTCTCTCTTGGATTATTAATGTTCCCGGTTGTTATAATAGCTATTTTAGGAGCAATAAATGCAGTAAATCTTATTGATGGAATGGATGGTTTAGCAACTGGAATTATAGCTATAGCTTCTTTTGCATGCTGCATTTATGGAATGATTATTGGAAGGCCAGAAGTATT
>CAYPJH010000287.1:0-2384 GCA_964411035.1 uncultured Methanobrevibacter sp.
GTTTTCGATTAGTGGTGAGATTTCTCTGCCTCCACATGAGAGCACATATTGGATGAGGCCTTCTTTTGGGCTTTCAGTTTTAATGTTATACTGTTTCATTTCTTTTTTTATAATTCTCATTTTTTTCTTTACATCTTTAAAGTTGTATGTTTGCCATTGTAGAGGTGTTTGAGGTTTTCCAATTAGTGGATTGATGCTGAAGCTGATTTTATTGTTTTTCCTGAAACTTGCAATTTTTTTCATAAAATCAGTCAGTTCATATATATCATCAATGGTTTCATTAGGCAGTCCAATAATAAAGTAAAGTTTTATGTTGAAGTTTAGGTTAAATGCATTTTGGATTATTTCGAATATTTTTTCATCACTAATGTCTTTATTCATGCTTTTTCTAAGTTTATATGTTGATTCTGGTGCTAGGGTTATTGTTTTAAGCTTACTTTTATGAAGTATTTCCAGTTGTTCTTTTGTTATTGATTCCATTCGTAGTGATGGTGTTGATATTTCAAATCCTTTTTTTTCAAGTTCTTTAATCAGCTTTGTGATTTGTGAATAGTCGGATACTGCTGCTCCTATTAGTGCGATTCTGTTTAGTTTGGTGTTTTGGCGAAGTCTGCATGCAGTTTCAACCAGTTTATCCAAACTTGTTTCTCTTGTTGGTCTGTAGATAAAGCTTGTCATGCAGAATCTACAGCCTCTACTGCAGCCTCTTGATACATTGAGCATTATTGAATCTTTAAATACGTCATTCTGCCAGATTATAGGGTCTGTTATGTGGTGTGCTTCATTCATGTCTTTAACTAGCTGAATTTTAGTGTAGTTGTCAAACTTGGAGGCATATATTCCGTTTATTTTAAGGTATGTTTCAATGTTTTTTCCATTTTTCAGGTAGTTTTCAATTAATTTATCCAGTATTACTTCTCCTTCACCAATTACAAAGAGATCTATAAAGTCAGATAATGGTTTGGGGTTTGCTGTAACACATGGTCCTCCAGCAATAATAAGGGGGTCTTTTTCTGTTCTGTCCTGATGTTTAATGGGGATTTCTGCATTTTTAAGCATTTCTATTATTTTAAAATAGTCCTGTTCAAAGTGTATTGTAAAACTAATTATGTTGAAATCCTTTAGTCTGCTTCCGGTTTCAATTGAACGGGTGTTTGGATAGATTATTCTCTCTGCAAATACTTGTGGGTTTTTATTGATGAAATCGTATAATAGATTGTATCCCAGTGATGACATTGCAGTTTTATAAACATTTGGATAGCATAATCCGAATCTTAAATCAGTTTGTTTTAGATTTTTTTGAATAATATGTTTTTCATATATCAAACTAATTTTCACCCCGTTATATTGTTTAAAAAGATTTATATGTTATTATCTATATAAATTATTATACTCATTATGAATACTTAATAATGATATTATTTTATTTTGTATTTTATATTCGTTAATAATTTTCGTAATGAGAACCAAGAGGTGGAAAAATTTCGATGAAAGGAAAAGCATTATTAATTTTGGCTATTTGCATGTTATTCACTGCATTAGGTTCTGCTTATGCAGCAGATATTGATAATGTTAGTACAAATGGTTTAAATTTAGAACAAGATAGTAGTGTAAACACTATATCTTTGGAAAATTTAGAAGTTTCTAGTAACGATTCTATCTCAGAAACTAATTCTCATGAAGATAATTTAAATAATTATCCAAATGTTGATGTTTCAAATAAAGCATCAGATTATGAGGATAATGGCGATAGTTATATGGAAGTAGCATCTGTAGAAAATACAACCATTGTTACAAATAATTTAACATTATATAAAGGTAATGGTTCTTGTTTAGTTTCTACTTTGTTTGATGGAAATAATACTCCTATTGCAGGTCAGAATATATCATTTATCATTAATGGAGTTACTTATTATAGGGTAACTGATGAAAATGGTACTGCAACAATGAATATTAATTTAAACCCTGGAGTATATAATATTAAAACTATTTTTAAAGGTACTTCACAGTATAGTGCTTCATCTGCTGATAGTACTATTGAAGTCCTATCAACTTTATTTGGTGAAGATATTATTAAATACTTTAGGAATGATACTCAGTTTTATGCTACTTTGTTAAATGGTACTGGTGGTTTATATGAAGGTGCTACTATTACTTTTAATATTAATGGTGTTTTCTATGAAAAGAGAACTGATGGTAATGGTAGTGCTAAGTTAAATATTAACCTTGCACCTGGTAAGTATATTATTACTTCTATTGCACCAAATGGGGCAATGACAGCTAATAATATAACAGTATTAAGTACTATTATTACACATGATCTTACTAAAGATTATTTGGATTCAAAAACATTTAATATTATTTTATTAAATGGTAATGGTAAG
>CAYPJH010000288.1:0-2313 GCA_964411035.1 uncultured Methanobrevibacter sp.
GCCACTTTGGGCAGAAAAGAACATAAGAATAGTCGCTATTAAATGTGAGAGAAAAATTGCCTGGCTGGGAGCTTTTGAAAGGGAGGCATTTTGTGAGCTTTTGAAACCTAATTACTGTTTAATCAATCCAGCAACGTGCAGACTTGATATTTGCCTGTTGCAGAGGCTGGGAATTGCAGTCATTTTGCCAGTGTTGGGAGCACCCTTCATATGCTTCTCCAGACTCCCTTCCCTTTTCAGATAAAGCCAGCAAAGGCCCTCCTCCTCTTCCACTTATCTAAGGGACAGTCTCCCTCAGTGGACAGCAACTTAACAGAGTCTCACAGGGCAAGCAGGTCTTGCTGCTATGGCCCACAGTTGTGCTCCTGGAACTCGCTCTGTAGCCCAGGCTGGCCTCGAACTCACATAGATTCACATGCCTCTGCCTCCCCAGTGCTGGGATTAAATGCGTGCACCACCAACGCCAGGCTGAAGCTCCAGGTTCCTAACTGCCACATTTCCCGTCCTTTCCTCTTCATCCAACAGTGGCAAGGGAGGTGTCCCTGGAAGAATTGCTCAAAGTTTGGATCCCCCATGGGGCTTGGATACAGCTCAGTGGTAGAGTCCTTGCTTAGTAAGCGCCAGGCCCTGGGTTTGTCCTAGCACAGAGTTTGCACGCAGCTGCCCTGGAGAGAGAAGCCCCCACAGAGCAGCTCATTCTTTTCGGCTTGTTTGTTTGTTTGTTTGAAACAGGGTTTCTCTGTGTAGCCCTGCCTGCCCTGGAACTAGGTCTTGAACTCAGAGATTTGCCTGCCTCTGTCCCCAGAGTGCTGGGACTAAAGGCAAATGCCACCACCATCAGGGAAGATTTTTTTTTTATTGTAGATATGAGGTAGAGTAGAGCCAGAGGCATCTGGAAGAATCCAAATCAGGGAGAGAAAGTACTAGATTGGCTGGGCGGTGGGAGGCAGAGGCAGGCGGATCTCTGTGTGTTCCAGGCCAGCCTGGCCTACAGAGCCAGTTCCAGGACAGCCTCCAAAGCTACAGAGAAACCTTGTCTCGAAAAACAAACAAACAAAAAGAAAGAAAACAAAAGAAAGAAAAAAAGAAAGAAAGAAAAGAAAGAAGCAGATTGAACAAAGCCAGCAGACGGTAGCTGGGCATCAGAGAAGCAGGAGCAGGACAGAGAAAGGACAGCAGAGAGGAGGGAGGAGAGAGTCACAGAGAGACCAAGAGAGCATAGCTGAAATAGCAGGGCTATGAGGAGAATGAGTAGCTGTGAGGAGGAAAACCAAGGAGCTGTGAGGAGGAAAACCAAGGAGCTGGAGGGAATTAAGGGTAGGAAAAGGGGTGAGAAGGGCCAGGATGCCCTAACCCTAACCCTAACCCTAACCCTAACTGTAACCCTAACCCTAACCCTAACTGTAACCCTAACCCTAACCCTAACCCTAACTGTAACCCTAACCCTAACCCTAATCCTAGCCCTAGCCCTAGCCCTAACCCTAACTGTAACCCTAACCCTAACTGTAACCCTAACCCTAACCCTAATCCTAGCCCTAGCCCTAACCCTAACCCTAACTGTAACCCTAACCCTAACCCTAACCCTAATCCTAGCCCTAGCCCTAACCCTAACCCTAACCCTGGACTTAGAAATGTGTACTTGGCACTTGAGATACTGAGGGGGCCTAGAGGTCAGTGTGGGCTTTGGTATGCTAATGGGCACCCCTGGTAGCCATTTCTCCCTTCTGCCTTTTGGAATTTGGGGAAATGGTTCCTTTAGACCTGACAGAAACTTCATACATGAGGTCAAGTGTCCTATGTAGGCCATCCAGGCCTTCCTTCCATGAGTGTATCTATATGGCGAGTGCTATCCGTGGGTCCCTGGGCCACCACAAGTCTTAGTTAGGCTTTCTATCGCTGTGATAAACACCACAACCAAAAACAACTTGGGGAGGGCAGGGTTTCTTTCAGCTTACGCCTCTCAGGTCACGCTCCGCCTTTGAGGGACACCAGTGCAGGAACTGATGCAGAGGCCATGGAGGAGCGCTGTTTCCTGACTTGTTTCCCAGAGCTTACTCTGCTTTCTACACCGTCCAGGACCACCTGTTCAAGAACGGTACTGCCCGTTTATGGGAGGACCTGCCCGCAATACTCATCAATGAAAAAAGCTCCCCACAAGCCTCCGAAACAATACAGAGAAACCCTGTCTCGTAAAAACCAAAAAAAAAAAAAAAAAAAAAAAGCACCCCACACAATTGAATAAAGTTCAGCTTTATGGAGGCATTTTATCAAAGAACCCACATCCCAGAACCCCCACACTTGTTTAAAGTTGAT
>CAYPJH010000289.1:0-2554 GCA_964411035.1 uncultured Methanobrevibacter sp.
CTGACTGTGCGAGGGGACAGAGAGCCAAGCCATGTTATTGGTAGAGGCTTGGACACATACACTTGCAGAGGCTCAGCCACTTTCCTCAGTTTCCCCACTTGTCCTGGGGAGTCTGTGTCTTGCAGCATAACAGATGAGCCATGTCTTGCAGGCATGGTGGACTGTGTCTGGACAGTCAAGGGGGTGGGATTAGAATGAAGGTGAGCAGGAAGAAATAAGGTCCCTGTGGCCCCCAGAGGGAACCTCAGTTTTCCCACTGTCATTACTGGGTTTGGGCAGCCTAAGCCATCCTGTGTCACCGAATCAGAGCCCCCAGGCCCAGCACCACACTTGCCATCCCAAGCAATCCTCCCTGGGAAATCTCCAGTGGGGTGTGCCGGCTGGGTTTTTTGGTGTTTTGGTTTGGGGTTTGGTTTGGTTTTTCAAACACAAATCAACTAAAACAAACACATAGCAATTAAAACCTCCAAGTGAGGGCAGCCGCTGTCCTCGGGCAGAGGGTGGAGCAGAGTCGGCTCCTGGGAAGCTTGCCTTGTTGTTCCTCAGTGGAACATGCTGGTGGCCAGTGGACTTGTCTGTTTGTCAAGTGTCAATGAAAACAAGTTGACTTACAAAGTACTAAAGTCCCAGATGCGGTGTCGCACACCCGCAATCCCAGTGACTCGGAAGGCTGAAACTGGGGGATCGCGAGTTCCAGGCTGGCCTGGACAACTCAGTGAGGCCCTGTCTCAAAAACAGAAGGGGCCACACATGTGTGGGAGGCTGAGATGGGAGGATTGCAAGTTCAAAACCAGCCTCAGCCTCGGGGAGGTGCTAAGCAAGTCAGTGAGTCCTTGTCTCTAAATAAAATACAAAATAGGGCTGGGGAGGTGGCTCAGTGGTGGAGTGCCCCTGAGTTCAATCCCCTCCCAAGAAACAGAAGGGGCTGAGGGTATGGCTATGTGGTCAAGTGCTTTTCTAGCAGGTGTGGCCCTGGCTCCACATCCAGTACGAAAAAAGAAAGAGGGAAGAGAGAGAGAGGAAGGAAGGAAGGAGGCAGAGAGTGAGGGAGGGAAAGAGAAAGTCCTGAAGTGGTGCTGAATGAATGGGTTTGGAATCGTTTCCAACACAGACCGCGGCACGGTGCAGGGACAGGAGGAAGATGTTTGCATCTGTCACACATGTGGCCAAACACACAATTGCCTAGAACCAGGCAGTAGAAACTAGAACGACGGTGGCCTCCAGGAAAGGCAGGTGGGTGGCTGAGGGCTGTTTTTAATTTTATCCCGTATGCATTCATGAGCAGCCAGTATTTTTAAAAGTGTGTGTGTCCTCCTTACAACCCTCTGCCCCATCCCCAGGGTGCCCATGTTCCCTTGGGGACAGGGTATTGTGGTGCTCCATCTCGACCTCCTCACTCCAACCTGTCCCTGCTGGGTGGTGGGGCCCTGGAGACATTCTTGGCCTCTCTGGACTCCCATTTCCCTGTGGTACAAGGTGAGACTGGACCAGGTTTCCCCCAAGACCCCTCCCATCCCAATGTCCCATGTGCTGTGACTTGGTAAACCCAATCCAGGGCCAAAAGCTGCCCTGATGGGTGACAAACCTCTCCACCCAGCCCACCCCACGACCCCAACCTGGGCTGCTGAAGCCTCCCAAGATGGCGGGACAGCACAGCCAAACAGCAGCAGTGCTTGGGCAGGTGTCCCCGCCTCCAGGCAGCCTCTGCCCCGCCTCTGCTACCAGCACCCTGACTGTGCCCTAAGACCCAACTATTCCCTGTGTGGACCTTGAGGGACTCTCCCTTCTAACCCAGGATAGTGCATATGCTTCCCCAAGCCCTGGTTCTGCAGCCCAGGGACATGGCGACACCAGGACAAGGGGCTCTCCCCACGATGGGGTTCCCTGGAGGGTGGTCCATTCCTTGGTCCCCTAGGGTCTGGAGCCACCCAAGCCCTAGTCCTCCTCCCATCCATCCCAGCAGCTCTCCCCAGCCAGGAAATCCCTCTTGAGCCTATGTTGTCACCTCTGTCATGTGCGAACCCTGAACCCTGATGGACAGGAGAGCACCCTGTTACTAAGGCAGCCGCCGAGACCAAGCACATCTCCACCCTCATCCCACCCAGGAGCCACCTGGGAAGGGTGATCTCAGCAGACCGGAGAGCCCACAGCCCTCCACTCCACCCTGGAGAGTCAGGCCCAGGCCCCACCTGGAGGAAGAAAGCAAGCTCTTCCTTCCTGGAGGGCTGTGGGGCTCACTGAGCACCCACTTTTTTCCCTGGAGCCCAGAGCACTCAGGAAGCAGCCAGCGCAGGAAGGGCAGCCTGCGCCCATGGACTGGCTAGAGGCTGCCAGGAGTCCCCAGCTGGGTCCAGGCTCCCCCAGCCATTGGGAACCCAGGCCTGAGATGGATGAGGCCTTGGAAACAGTCACAAGCCTAGCCCTCAGCAGCTGAGGACATTGGCCAGAGCCTGTAACATTAACCTTTACAGACATCACCTGTAAATGGGAGGATTCCGCCCCTTTCCTGAGAGGAGCTGCAGAGGGGGTGAGCTGCAGGGGGAGCCTGGCAGAG
>CAYPJH010000290.1:0-3897 GCA_964411035.1 uncultured Methanobrevibacter sp.
ATAATATATTTAGGAACTCCTAACTGGTGGAGTACAATTGCACCTCCAGTTTCAACATTCTTAACAGAAAATAATTTAGAAGGTAAAACAATAATTCCATTTATCACTCACGGTGGAGGGGGAAACGGAACAATAGAAAAAGATATTAAATTATTAGCTCCAAAATCAGAAGTTTTAAGCGTTTTTTCTACACATGGCAAAGGAAACTCAACAATAGATGATGATATTGGAAAATGGATTGATTAAATGAAAAATAGAACAGATATCATAATCTTTTTATTAGCATTTGGAACATTTGGCATTTTAACAACTGAAATGGGATTTGTTGGAATATTGCAACTAGTTTCAACCCAATTTAATGTATCAATAGGTCAGGCTAGTCTTTTTGTAAGCTTATTTGCGTTGGGAGTGGCAATTGCAGGAATTGTCATGCCTTTAATTTTTTCCAAATTTAATTATAAAAAGTCACTATTGTTAGTTTTAATTATATTCATCATTTCAAATGTTTTATCCATATTTATTAAAGATTTTAACATAGCTTTGATAATTAGGGTTATTCCAGCATTGTTCCACCCTATCTTCTGTTCTTTTGCACTTACTTTAGCAGCAGATTTAGTAAATCCTGAAGAATCTTTAAAAGCGGTTTCAAAGGTTATAATGGGTGTTTCAGCAGGAATGGTTCTGGGAGTGCCTATTGTTAATTTTTTAGCATTTAACGGATCCTACTACATGGCAATGTTATTCATGGCAATTATTAATATCGTGTCATTTATAGGATTACTCATATTCATGCCTTCAATAGAGCCAAAAGAAGCAATTACTTATGGTTCACAGGTAGCCATACTTAAAAAACCAGTATTATTGCTGTCAATTTGTGGAGTTATATTTTTAACTGCAGGCCTTTACAGTGTTTATAGCTTTATCTCAGTTTATCTAACCAGCATTAGCAATATTGTAGGATTCATCCTAACATTTTCATTATTCCTATATGGATTAACAAGCATTATTGGAAATTATATAGGGGGACATTTGCTCTCATCTAAACCAATAAGAACAGTTTTGGCTTTTCCAATTGTTTTAACGATAATCTATTTATTGATTTTCGGATTAAATCAATTCACTGTAATCATGCTGATTATCATAGCTATTTGGGGAGTCATTGCAGGAGTTGGAAATAATATTCAGCAATATTGGATTGTGTCTGTAGCTCCAGAAGCACAGGAATTTGCAAATGGGCTATTTTTATCAAGCAGCAATATTGGTGTAACTGCAGGGACTTCATTAAGCAGTATTTTGATAGCCAGTATTGGAACTGATTATATTTTATTCGGTGGAATTTTCTGGTTAATATTAACATTTATATCTGTTGTAATTAGAAATATTGTTAATAAAGAGGTTCCACAATGATTGACTGGGAAGATTTAGTTAAAGACAGCACATTCATATTATGCCACCTTATAACTCTTTTAAAAACACATGATTATTATCTAAATCATTATATTAAGCAAACAGATATTAGTTTAGGCCAGTATTTCATGTTAATGTATATCTATTGTAATGATAACTTTAACCAATCAGACATTGCAAAAGCTTGTTTAATGAATCGTAGTGGTGTTTCAAGAGCTTTCAATGAATTTGAAGAAAAAGGATTAATAAAACGAGAAGTTGATGAAAATAATAAAAGAGCATACAAAATAACATTGACAAAAAAAGGACTGGACACTGCTAAATTTCTTGAAATAAAAGAAAATGAATGGCAAGAAATGATATGTGAAGATTTAGATATGAGTGTTGATGAGTTTGAAAGATTGCTTTCATCATTAGCTTTAAAATCTTTATACTTTAATCGTGAGAAATTTTTAAGTTAATTTTACCATTTCAACTTTTAAAACATAATTTTATAATAAGTATTAGAATTTCTATGAATTTCACAGGAAAATAAGCACAGGCTTTTTCATCTAGTGGAAGGAGTAGAATTTTCTTTATTTTTTTTTAAAAATGATAACAATTTTATATTCTTAAATCAATTTAATATTTTCACTTAAACAAAGTATATATCTAATTTAAATTAACTAATAGCTATGTTAGAATTAGTTATGGCTTGTTTTTTAGGAATTTTAATTGGAACTATGACAGGTATGGTTCCGGGCATTCATGTAAATACTGCCGGTGCGATTTTATTTGCTTCTTCAACATTTCTACTTACATTAGTTTCACCAGAGTTTCTTTGTGTTTTAATGGTTTCAATGTCTATTGCTCATGCACTAATCGAATTTGTTCCTTCAATGCTTTTAGGCGTTCCTGAAGAAGGAACTGCAACTTCAATACTTCCAGGACATAGAATGGTTTTAGAAGGAAGGGCTAAAGAAGCAATTCGCATAGTTTCTATCGGGGGTTTTGGAGCAATAATTATAGTCATTTTAATGCTTCCGGTTTTTGCAATAGTTTTGCCATTTGTTACAGAAATTTCAAAACCTTACACCTGGATTTTACTATCAGTAATGTCAGTTTATCTGATTTATAAACTTACAAGTACTTTTCGTAAATTTTCATGGTCTTTATTACTTTTTATTTTATCTGGATTGTTGGGATGGATCGTTTTTCAAACACCAATTCAGTCAGGAATATCTATGATGTGTATGTTTTCAGGCCTTTTTGGAATTAGCACAATCCTTTTTAGTCTTAATGATAATTCTACAATTCCTGATCAAAATAAGGATTATGAACTAATTTTAGATTTCTCAAAAATTAAAAGTATTTTTGCCGGGGGGACTTCGGGAGCTATTTTAGGATTTCTTCCAGGTTTCGGGCCTGCACAGGGAAGTATCATAGCTCAATCAGTTAATGGGGATAATTCAGAAGATGACAATACTACAAATTTTCTACTTGCAAATGCAGGTTTAAATACTTCTGATTGCTTATTTTCATTAATTGCAATTTACTTAATAGGCAATCCTAGAAGTGGAATTGCAGTGTATATGTCTTATTTAGTAGCGAATTTTTCAATTTATCATCTGGTGGTTTTTATATTTGCTTCATTAATAGCTGTTTCCATCTCTTTAATTTTATGTTTAAAATTAGGGGATTCGTTTTCAAAATTGATGGGGGGTATTGACTATCGTAAGCTTTCAATTGCAGTAATTATTTTACAAATCATGATTTTATATATTTTTGTAGTGTATTATGGTGCTCCTTTTTTATTCGTATCATTACTTTTGATTACATCTACGGCTATGGGGCTTCTTCCACATTATCTGGGAGTTGGAAAATCACATTTAATGGGAGTGTTAATTATTCCGGCTATCGTAATCTATTTTCAGATGTTTCAGTAATTAGTTATTTTTAAGTATAATGAAAAGCATAAATTATAATAATATGATAAGTTATATTTTTTTGAAAAATATAGGATGAGAGATTATGAAAAGAAGAAATAAATTACTTTTGGCCATTATTGTTGTCATAGTTATTGGACTTGTGGCATTTATTGGTGGAACCATGTTTATGAGTCAGGAAAGCCAATTAAATCAAGGAAACAGGACTATTTTAGTTTGTGCTATTGATGAAAGTGAACGTCGTCCAGGAATGGGTGCGTGTGATATGGCATTTATAGTTTATTTAAATAATGGTTCTCTTGTAAATTACACTTCTATTTATCCAGGGGGTTTAACTCATCCATCTGCTCCTGAACCTGCTGAAGCTCAAGCTCAGGGCGCAGGATCTAAATTATTAATGCATGATGCATTCTGGTATGAAGATACGAATAAATCAATGACTCTTGCAAAAGAAATTGTAGAGGCTAATTACAATTTGCCAACACCTATTGATGCTGTTGTTGCTATAAATACTGAAGCATTAGATGCTGTTTTAGGTGCTGCAGGTACAGTTAATGTTAATGGT
>CAYPJH010000291.1:0-3237 GCA_964411035.1 uncultured Methanobrevibacter sp.
GTGAGAATTGCGTTATTCTTATCATATTCGCCGGTGAGGAGCGTTTGCAGTCTTTGCTTCTCGAGATTGTTTTTAACCTCTTCAACCTCGTTCTGAGCCTCCTCAAGAAGAGTAATATCCTCTTCCTCGTTTGCAAGCTCAATCAAGGCAGCTGTGTCCTCATACTTTGAAACAAGATTTTCATAAGCTTCAACCTTGCCCTTAAGAGCACCTGTGCGCTGTAAAATCTTTTGGGAGTTTTCTACATCATCCCAAAAACCCGGCTCGGTTGCCTTCATTTCAAGCTGTTCAATCTCAGAAAGCATACCCTTCATTCCGAGTGCATCAGATAAATCGTCAATCTCAGGCTTTAATGCCTGCAAATCAAGCAGTAATTCTTCAAACTGTACCATAATATTACCTTTCTATAATTACTTAATATACTCTCTACAATTACTTATATACTTTAATACAAAATAATTATATCAAAATTTCTGTAAATTGTAAACCAAAAAATAGATAAATTATATGGTTGCATTTACTAAATAATTTTGATATAATTTATTATGAAAAGAAGTATATTTTTAGAATTTATATTAATTTTTCGTTATTTGGCGTAATATGCAGAACTTTTTTATTTAAAATCTGGAGGAATTTATGGATTTCACCGAATACAAATGTCCTATCTGTAATAAACAGTTTCAGAAAGACGAGGACATTGTTGTTTGTCCTGAATGCGGCGCACCTCAACATAGAGAGTGCTATGAAAAACTAAACCATTGCTATTATCAGGATAAACACAAAGAAGGTTTTTCGTTTGAGGAAACCCACGATAATGATGCCACTGATGACGGCAACACAACAATAACATGTCCACGCTGCAAGGCAGTTAATCCAAAAGAAATCTTCTATTGCCAAAATTGCGGCCTTCCCCTCGGAAATCAAAATAATAATGCAAAAAATAGTCAGCAACAAGGTCAATACGGTCAACCGTTTGGTCAAAACGGTATGCCGCCTTTTAGTGCAGGCTTTAACTTTGACCCGATGGCAGGAATTGACAGTAATGAGCCTATAGCAGACAATATAACGGCAGGCGAAATGTCAAAGTTTGTCGGCAAAAGCACACCGTATTTTTTGATGGTTTTCAAAAGAATAAAAAACCTGAATGCATCCAGATATAATTTTTCTGCTTTTCTGTTTACGGGAGCATATTTCCTTTATAGAAAAATGATTGGGCTTGGAATTTTATTCTCAGCCTTGATAATAGGATTAAATGTTGCTACAAACTATATATATCTTACACCTGCATATCAGGAAATTTATCAAATATTATTACAGAACAGCTCGTCAGCATTATATTCACCGTTTTATCTGAATGCGTCTATGCTGAGCACAGAGCAGCTTATACTATTTAATCTGCCCGGTCTTTTCAGCATATTATCGCTTGCTGTAAGTATTATCAGCGGAGCAATTGCAAACCGATGCTACTACAAACATTGCAAAAATAAGATAAAAAGAATAAAATCAGAAGAAAGCACTGAGCCTATTAATGACAGACTTGAGCACAGAGGCGGTGTAAACATTGCACTTGCACTTTGTATAGGCGTGGTTTATCTTGCAATTACCTATATACCATATTTCATAAGTATGTGAGTTATAAAATAAGGATAAGGAGAAGACACAATGAAAATTACAAAAGCAGTTATTCCGGCGGCGGGTCTTGGTACAAGAGTTTTACCTGCTACAAAAACAATGCCAAAAGAAATGTTCCCAATTGTTGACAAGCCGACAATTCAATACATTGTTGAAGAGGCTGTTGCAGCAGGAATTTCAGATATTTTAATTATTACAAACCGTGGCAAGGGTATTATTGAGGATCACTTTGATAAATCACCCGAGCTTGAGGGATTGCTTGAAAAAAGCGGAAAAACTGAATTTTTGGAGCAGGTAAAGGCAATTTCTGACCTTGCAAATATTACATTCATCCGTCAGAAAGAAATGACAGGACTTGGTCACGCCATACTAAAGGCAAAATCCTTTGTTGGAAATGAACCGTTTGCAGTTCTCTATGGCGACGGTGTTATTATCAGCAAGACTCCGGCGATTAAGCAGCTGATTGACTGCTACGGCGAATATGGTGAAGGAGTTGTCGGCGTCAAAAAGGTAGCTGCCGAGGACATTCACAAATATGGCTCTCTCGAGGTTGAAAACCTGCATGACAATGTATTTAAGTGCACAGATATGAAAGAAAAGCCTCAAACTCCCGAAGAGGTGCTTTCACATTACTCTATTATTGACAGATGCGTCTTGCCTCCGGAAATTTTTGAAATTCTCGAAAAAACTGCTCCGGGTGCAGGCGGGGAAATTCAGTTGACAGACGCTATGCGTGAAATTGCAATTACAAAGGGTATGACTGCTGTTGAATTTGAGGGCAAAAGATACGATATGGGCAACAAATTCGGCATTTTGCAGGCACAGATTGAGGTTGGCTTAAATCATCCCGAAACAGCCTCACTTTTGAAGGATTATATCAAAAATCTTGCAAAATCCATTTAAATTTCGTCAAACTGCTGATTGACAATTTTACATTTAGTATTATAATTATTATATAAAATTTAACAAAAAGCAAAGAGGCTTTCGTCGTTTTCACAGCGAAAGTCTCTTTTTATTATATATAGTTAATTTACAATAAAACTATGGAATATCAATAAGAATGGGGTTATGCTTTTCAAAGATTGTATAGTACTTGAAACCACATTCCTTTGCAAGTTCTATTCCTCTCTCTATTCCCTTACCGACAAATTCACAATCGTGAGCGTCTGTTCCAATGGTGATGTACTTGCCGCCAAGCTCTTTAAATCTTTTGATTTGCTCTTTGTCAGGCAGAGAAGTGCCAAGTTCCTTAAAATATCCCGACACATTAATTTCCAACGCTTTATTATTCCTTATTAGAATTTTGTATATTTCATCAATCTTATCCTGATATGGCGCAAGGCTGGGAACACTGCCTGTTGCAGTCATAATGTAACGCAAGGGATATGTAAGATGTGCAAGACTGTCAAAATGAGTAAAAGACGCAGTTTCAAGCAATTCATCAAAATACATATTGAGGATTCTGTCTATATTAAGCCTTGAAAAATCAAGGTAATAGAAATCTTCCATACCTCTTAGATTGTGAACTGACGCAAGTATAAAGTCAAAATCACCATATGCAAGTGCGTGCTGTGTGCATGATATATCGTGCATTGGTTCTCCAAG
>CAYPJH010000292.1:0-3497 GCA_964411035.1 uncultured Methanobrevibacter sp.
AATGAATCAGTGTTTATGTTTAGATCTTCCATTTTTTGGTAATATGATGTGTTTTTAAAATCTCCACCAACTGCAGATACTAATGATGTGTTTAGTCCAAGTGTTGCACCAACTACAGCTACATTTGCTGCAGCTCCACCATCAAAAGTTTTCATGTCTTCTATTGGAGCTGAAAAGTTAGCTTTAGGAAATTCTTTGACTTTTATGATGTAATCGTGGGCAGTATGTCCAACTGCTAGTAACTTGCTGTTTTTTGCCATGATAATTACCTTTTTTTCTTAATTATTTTATTATTAATTTAAACTATATTTTAAGTTTTTGAATTCTTGAAATCAATATTTTATACAAATTACTATATTATATTGATATGATAATTTTCATTGTCTAAGAGCATTTGATTAGTAATTAGTTTATATGGAACTAAAACCCTGTTTTATAATTTCTTTTTGCCCGTCATTTAATAAAAATTCAATAAAATCATTAATCTCTTCTTTGTCTTCATTGATTTGAACTAAACTGATGGCATGACGAGTATCATGTTTTAGAATATCTATGCCGTTAAAGTAACTTGCATTTAAAAAACTATAGAGATTATCTGAATTTTTAACCATTTTAAAAGCATCAAACTGGGAATTAACAGTTTTAACTATGTTGTATGGGATATCATAGTGTTTCAATGTATTCCATGCAAGCCTTTGTGCTGAACCAGATACAGATACAAAATCAAGATTTTTCAAGTCATTAATGCTTGTAATGTCTTTAGAGTGTTTGTTTGTAATTAAGACCAGATAATCAAAACCGATTGGGATAAAATTAAGGTCTTTTTCAAAAGCAATTAAAGGATCGTCCAATGCCAAAATATCAATGGCTCCGCGTTTAGCTAATTTAAAAGAATTTAAATCATTGCTGCTATAGATAGATAATTTAAATGGTTGATTAATGGATTCAAGAAGGCCTGATATAATATGACCCCCACCAATAGCAATGTTTTCACTTTCGCTTATTCTGTTATAATAATTTTGATATTCATTTAATAAATCAAATCCATTTTTTGTAAGAACACTTCCGGAACCAATTTTATCAACAAGACTAAGACCTAATTTTCCTTCTGCTTTTTTAATCCTTCTATTTAAAACTGCATGGGATATTCCAAGTTCTTTTGCCGATTTTCTTTGTGAATGGGTTTTTGATAAAGATTTTAAGGTATCGTATAGTTTATAATCATAAATATTGCCCGATATATCTAAATTAATCAAACCTTTGCTTTTAAAATTCATTAATTTAATATATAAAATTGAATATAATAATATTATTGAATTCATTGGAAAGATAAAAATGGAAATAATGAAAGATGCAATTAATGCAATTTTAGAAAATATTAGAAATGCTGAAGATTATTTGGATAAAGATGAGATACAAAATTTTATTGATGTTATTGTGGAATCTCAAAATGTTTTTGTAATTGGGGCTGGAAGATCTGGTTTGGCTGCAAAGGCATTTGCGATGAGATTAATGCATTTGGGAATTAGTTCTTATGTTGTTGGTGAGACAATATCTCCTGCAATTAATGATAATGACTGTATAATTGCTATTTCTGGTTCTGGAGAAACTAACACAATTGTATCTGCTGTAAAAATAGCTAAAAACAGAGGATCTAAAGTATTGGCTTTAACTTCTTATCCAGATTCAACTCTTGGAAAATTAGCAGATGCTTATATTTTTGTTAAAGGAAGAACAAAGGCGGAAGCAGATGATAAAAACTATATGAAACGTCAAATTCATGGAAATTATACTTCACTTACTCCCCTTGGAACTGCATTTGAGCTAACAACTCTTGTATTTTTAGACGGTATGGTTTCTGAATTAATGGAAGTAATGCAACAAACTGAAAGTGACTTAAAAGCACGTCATACAGTTTTAGAATAGAGTAATTATTTATCAAAAATTACTCTTCCTAAATTATTATATACATTAAACCGTTGACCTCTAATAAAGCCAACTAATGTAATTTTACCTTTTTTTGCTATTTCATAACCGGATAATGACGGTGCAGCATTTGATGCTAAAAGCGGAATTCCCACTCTTGTTAACTTGATAACCATGTCTGCAGGCATTCTGCCACTATATATTACATAACTATTTGATAAATCAAAATCATGTAAAATACCATAACCTATTACTTTATCTACAGCTACATGTCGGCTTACATCTTCTTTTACAATGAATTTATCTCCACATACAAGTCCCGCAACATGTGTTCCGCCGGTGGCCTGCCAAATTTCAGCATTATCTTTCAGTTCTTCTATTCTGGATATCAATTCTTCTGAAGTTACTTTCATATCGGATTCTATTTCATCTATATTTTTAATTTTTGTTCTCCATCCGCCTGCAGAGTCAGAACATAATACTGATTCATTATTTTCCATTAACTCGCTATTAATTTCCACATTAATATTATTTTTATCAATATCCATTTTTAAAATATCTTCAATTGATTTAACCATGTTTTCATTAAATAAATATCCCACTGCAAATTCTTCTAAGGAGTCTTCAATTGCAGATAAGCTACGGCTTATTTTATTGTTTATTGTAAGGGTAACAGTTTCATCTTTAACTACACTTTCATATTCATCTTTTACATTGCCTTTATTGAATTTAATGGCTTCTACTTTTTTTATTTTTAACATATTCTTTTTCTCCTATTAGTATAATTAATTATATTTATACTGTTAGAATTAATTTTTTATGGATATTATGGAAAAACAGATAATTATTTTAATTTTAATTATTTTAGTTATTGTGGGTATAGCATTATTTATTTTAAACATCTGTAAATATTGGAAATGCATATATTAATGTTGAATTAATAGAATTAAATGAAACTGGAGAAGTATCTGTTTTAATGAAAATGAACATATCTTTAAATATTTATATTAATAATAGGTGAAACTTATGAATATGGACGATTATGATGAACAATTGAAAATTGCAGGTGATTTTCACGGAGAAATATGTGGTGGAATAGCTATTGGAACTAAATTGGCTATGTATGGTATGGAATTGATGGGAATGGAATTAAATAAAAGACATAAAAATTTAATTGTATTTCTTGAAATTGATAGATGTATGGCTGATGCAGTTCAGGCAGTTACTAAATGTACTATGGGCAAACGTTCCTTAAAGCAAATGTATTATGGTAAATTTGCAGTAACTTTCTATAACATGGACACCGGTGAAGCTATCAGAGTATCTGATGCTGATGCTAATAGGAAAGATAAAAAAACAGAAACTAAAGAAGAAATGAAAAAAAGGTTTAGAGAAACTCCTGCTGAAGAATTATTTGATGTAAAAAGAGTTAAAGTAAAATTACCTGAACCACAACTTCCAGGAGCAATGCATACATCTGTATATTGTAGTGAATGTGGAGAAAAAGTTGGAGACGAACGCCATGTCTTAAGAGGCGGGAAACCTCTTTGTAAATCTTGTGCTGAAGGATC
>CAYPJH010000293.1:0-8423 GCA_964411035.1 uncultured Methanobrevibacter sp.
ATAATTTTTATTGATATGATAAATAAATATATAAATATAATTATGAATACATTTAATTATAACACATTATTTGATAAATAGGAGGCAAAGAAAATATGTCAGAAGAAATGATAAATAAAGTCAGAGATGCTGTTTCTGTAATAAATGATCCGCACATGGGAGTAAGTATTGTGGAAATGGGTATTGTACAAAATATTGAAGTAAATGGAGATAAAGCTAAAATAGTTATAAAACCAACAAATCCTGGTTGTATGAGTGTTGCTCGTATTGCTGCTGATGCAAAAACTGAAGCAGAAAAAGTTGATGGTATCGAAAAAGCTGAAATTATCATAGAAGGACATATGATGGCTGATTCTATTAACGAAATGATTAACAAATAAACATTTTTTTAATTGTGTCGAATATTATTTTAAAAAATATACCGAAACAGTTATATACTATGAAAAACATATTATGATTGTTGATTGAAAATACAATTAATATTCAATTATTTTTTTATTTTATAGGCTAGTGGCACAGCTTGGTTAGCGCGCTCGGCTGATAACCGGGAGGTCATGGGTTCGAATCCCATCTAGCCTACTCTTTTTAATTATTTTAATACTTTTAGATAATTCTATATAAATTTACATGGTTTAAATAATGTGGAAAAAGTTAGATGAAAAATTTAATAAATATCCTGCACGAATGAAAGTAGCAAAAAAAATGATTGAACTTGGATTAAGTTTAAATGAAAATGGAAAAATTTATTGTGGAAATCTAAAAATAAGTGATAAATCATTAGCTAATGCTGCTTGTGTTGACAGACGAGTTATTAAATCAACAATAGAAATTATACAGAATGACTCTGAATTATCCAATATTTTCACTAATATAATGCCTGCAGGAACTCTTTTGAAAAATATTGCAAAAAGCTTAAATTTAGGGGTTATTGAAATTGAAGTAACTTCTGAAAATGAGAAAATATTATCCTCAGTTACAAAAATAATATCTGAAAATAATGTTAATATCCGTCAAGCTTATGCAGAAGACATTGAAATGGAAGAATATCCACATCTAACAATAATAACTAATGAAACTGTCCCTGCAGAAACTATAAATGAATTCTTAAAAATAAAAGGTGTAAATAGAGTATCTATTTACTAATCTAAAATGCCTGCTTCTCTTCTAGCCTGTTCCATTTGCCTATCTTCTTCTTCAAGAACATTCATCAATTCTTCCCAAGCTTCAAGAGATTCTTTTGCAGCTTCTTCTGATAATTTTTCAATTGCATAACCTGCATGGATTAAAACATAATCCCCAATTTCAATATCTGGCAATAAACTAATTTTTGCTTCTTGTCTTACTCCACCAAAGTCCGCGAATAAACTTCCTTCCTCTTTATTTATCTCAACAACTTTAGCTGGTGCTGCTATACACATAAATATAAACCTCCTTAAAATCAGCTATAAAAATTAAAAAAATATTATTATAAAATATAACAAATATTATATATAAAATTATCTAAAGGTGAACAAATGAAGAATATTGTAATTGGATCTGGTCCTGCAGGAAGACTTGGATCCCTTCAGCTTGGAAAATTAGGCGAAGAAGTACTTTTAATTGAAAAACAGCATATTGCCGGAACATGTTTAAATGAAGGTTGTATGGTAATCTGTGCATTAACTGATATAACAAAATATATTGAACAGAACAATAAATTTAATGCTCTTGGATTTGTCAAAAGTCAAATTGAAGTTTCTTATGAAAAAATTGTAGAAAAAATTACAGAAACTCAAAAGATGCTTAGAAAGCTAAATCAGGCTGAAAATGAAAGTGTTGGAAATACAATCATATATGGTGAAGCTAGCTTACATGAAAATAAGGTTCTTGTAAACGGAGAGGAATTTGATTATGAAAATCTATTAATTGCTACCGGTGCACGACCATATATTCCACCTGTTGAAGGAGCGGAATATGGACTTACAAACAAAGATATTTTAAAAATTGATAATGTTCCAAAAAAGCTTGTTGTTATTGGTGGAGGTATTGTTGGCTGTGAAATAGCTAATATTTACTCAAAACTTGGAAGTGAAGTAACAATACTGGCCAGAAGTAAATTTTTAAAAGATATTAATGATGAAGAAATAATTAAATACATTTTAGAACATTTAATTGGTGAAGTTAAAGTTTATGAAAATGTAGATGTTTCTAAAATTACTAAAAATAGCGTTATAACTTCAACTGGTGAAAAATTTGAAGGAACTCCTCTTTTTGCAACAGGCCGTGTTCCAAACTCAGAAATTGTTAAGGATATTGTTGAGTTAAATGCTGATGGCACTATAAAAGTTAATGATTTTATGCAAACTAGCAAGGAACATATATATGCTGCAGGTGATGTTACCGGAGGTTATCAGTTAACGCCAGTAGCTCGAAAAGAAGGAATATGTGCTGTAAGAAATATGGCTGGATATCCAAATAAAATAAGTTACAATGATATTCCGCAAACATTAAGTCTTAATCTTGAAGTAAGTTTTGTTGAAGATAAAAGTATTCCTGAAAATAGTGAAATTAAAGATATTGCACTGCCTGGAATTGCAGGGCCTGGAAACTTCTGGAGCATACTTTCAGGAGAAACCGGAATTGGAAAAATATCATTTGATGCGAATAAAAATAAGATTAAAAAAATAACAACAATATCTCCATCTTCTGGTGATGATATAGCTTATTTATCATATTTAATGAGAGAAGGATATGATTTAAATGATTATGAAGATTTTATAGAAGTTCATCCTTCAACAGACACAAATTATAAAATAATAAAAAATATATGGTTATAAACTTCTATTCCATTCTTTTTATTATTTTTTTAGATAATATATCTTTAGTATTTCTAATATCTTCAGAATATTTTTTAGAATTCTTTTTAAGCTCATCAAGATTATTTAAAGCTTCAAAAATCTTTTCATTAATATTGCTAACTTCTGCTTCTAGAACTGCTCCTTTGAAAATACTTGCCAAATTATGATATCTTCCCCATTTAATTCTTGTAAGACATATACTTGGCATTTCACAGGCCATAGCTTCCTGGATTGTTAACCCATCATCTGTCAAAACTGCCAGATCAATGTAATTAAATAAATCAAAAAGCCAGTCAATATAGCCTAAATATATAATGTTTGGATGAAGATCATCTAAATAACTTTCTTGTAAAGGCAAACCAATTAAAATCAAATTATAATCATCACAAACTTTAGCAAAACTGTTAGCTCCTTCTATCATTCCCTTAAATATTGATGATCCTGAAGAGAACAATATTGTTTTTTTATTTTCATCAAAACCATCAATTTCTTTAAGTTTTAAAAGAGCCTTCTCACCATTACCCTCCATAACTTTTTCATTTATTGGAAAATAAGTTTTTTCAACATTGCTTGGAAGAGGGTCCTGTCTAAAGATAGTAGTTTCCGGAAATGCATAGCAATAATTGAATTTAGTACATACCTTTGTATCTAAAGGAGTACTTATTAAAGACACAGCTGGTTTTCTAGCTAATTTTGCCCCAACTGATCCTACAATAGCACCCCCACCAATAAATCCTACAACAAAATCAACATCTAATTTTTTAATAAGTTTTCTTGCTTGAAATGTAGCAGTAAACATTTTAAATGCGGCTTTAATTGAAGATAATTTAGTTGCAGCATGTCCTCCTGCTTGAGGTATTGAAATTTTATGCCATGAAAATCCTTCTTTTTTAAATAAAATTCCTGGAGCAGAACTATCAAGAGCCAACTCACAGTGAACTCCATTATTTTCAAGCCCTTTAATTAAATTTAATGCTCCTACAGCATCTCCTCCAAGACCTCTACCAGTAATTACAACCAATGCTTTCATTATAACACCATTATAATTTTTCTAATCTAACCTGTTTAGGTTTTCCTCTTGAGTAAAAATTAACACTTTTTGATGCATAAGGATTGAATAAAAGTCTTCTAAATCCTAGTTTTATTAATAATGTATTGGAAATTTTAAATTGCTTTTCACCAAGGATAAGTTTTCTAAATAAGTCACCAAGACCTCCTCCAGTTAAGACATCCATGAAGTAATCTCCAAATGTCGGATAATAAATTCCCAATTTTTCAGCAAAGAAAACTTTAAGAGTGCTTCTTCTAACAAATGCTATAAAGCATATGGTTATAAATTCTAAGATTAATAATCCCCATAATCCTCCAAGTAAATAATAACAAATACCAAGAGCAACTGCAAATGAATGGTTACCTATCTCACCAAGCATTATTTTGCCTGCAAAGTCTAAAGGACAATAGCCTAAACAGATTAAAAGCAATATTAATGGACTATAAATTGAAGGTAACTCATCAACAGGAGGTATGCCTAAAATTAGCATTGCAAGAATAACAAAAATAGACATTATAATAGTAACTATACATGTAGATCCCGGCTGCATATCTGAAATATTCATTGGTTGGATTAATAATGCAATGAAAATTGAAGCAATTCCCAGATCTAAGTAAAAACCTGCAATCATTACTATAACCATTCCTATTCCTCTTGAAAGTTGACCCCATTCAATCGGAAGATGCCCTATTCTTTTACGACCTAAAACATCGTCAAATAAAGCAAAAACCCCTATAATTAAAATAAGACTATTATATCCCGGTAAAAAATAAAAACACAAAATTAAAAAAGGTATTATACCAACAGCTCGAGGAGTACCTCCTCTAACATTTGGAAATAAATTTCCCAAATACCCTTTTTTACCCAAAAATCTAAATATTACATTTAATGCTACTGTTCCAATAGCAGATAAAAAGAATATATAAATTAATACTGTAATCATTTTTTCATACATAATAATCCCATTTATAAAATAAAGTTATTTTTATTAAAGTAGTTATATGTTTTCGATATTATATATATTTATATTAGAAAATGGAATAACGAAGTATTGCAGCTACCCCTCCAAGTGCTTGAAGTTGCTCGCCACCTTCATGTTCAGAACTTATAACAATTACTTCACCCTTCATATTTTCAACAATATCCATAGCATTTCCAAAATTATTTTTAGGAATTTCTTTATCAAGAACAAGTAATTTTTCAACCGCTCCCATATTAACTGCATCTGTTGTTTGATTTATCCCGTAGACAACTTTTGATGAATTTTTACCGATCATTGTAAGCAATTCATTTACAGCCATGATTTCATTAGCTACCCTATTCTCAACAGTAAGTTTTTCAACTACTCCTTTTTTAATTACCTCAACAACCCCTACTCTTCCACCAGTTCCAATATTTTCAACAATGGATTTTTTAGCTAAATCTTTATGTTTATCCTTTAAGTAATTGTAAAAATCATTTTTAACAAAACCTGGCCCTGCAACAATAATGTTTTGAATATCTTCAAACTTGCTTAATGCATCTACTATTTTCTGATAGAACTGTAAAATGTTTTTATTACGGTTTTTATCTATCACACGTTTTCCTGAAACTGATCCGTTTATTGGACCATAATACTCTATTCCAAACTGTCTGATAAGTCCTATTGTTGCAACATCATCTTCAAGAACAACAATAATTGCAGCTAATTTTTTAGATGCACCAATAGCTTGTTTTACTCTATTAATTGCATAATTAGACCATTTTTGCTTTTTAATAATAAGAGGAGTGTTTAATTTAACTTCTAAAGTATGATGTGAACCTAATGGGATTAAATCTTCAGGTCCTCGAGTAATCACTCCAGTTAATCTTAATTTTCCTGTAAAAATATGAAAACTAATACTTTCAACATCAATACCTAAAAAGAATGTTTTTTTAACACCCCTATCTGATCTAAGTTTATCACCGGTATTGTCCTGAATACGTCTTGTTGTTTTGGATGATACATTATCACCAGCTTCAACAATATGGGATAGATGCCATAAATCATCTAAAGTTTCCGGAAGAACTTCCATCAACTCCTCTTTTATATTCTGTTTTAAAATTTTCATATTCTCACTAATATTAATTTCATACTAATTAATATATAATACTTGGATTTAAAAATAATTAATGATTAATATGAATATTGGAATAATTGGTGGAACTGATGGTCTTGGAAAAACAATCATTACATATTTAAATGACGAATTTGACATTGGAATTAGTGGAAGAGACCATCAAAAAGGTAGAAAAGTAGCTAGTATTTATGATGTGGAATATTATGAATCTAATATTGATTTAGCTAAAAACAGTGATGTTTTAATTATTTCAGTTCCAATGAATTTTACCGCAGGTGTAATCAGAGAAGTGGCAGACCATATGAAAGATGGATCTGTTTTAATTGATGTTACTTCTGTTAAAGAAGAGCCTAGTAAAGTAATGGAAGAAGTATTGCCACCAAATGTAGAGTTTATTCCAACACACCCAATATTTGGTCCAAGAACCGTTAATTTAGATAATCAAATCATTGTACTTACTCCTAAACAAAAAGGTTCATGGTATGAAAAAGTCTATAACTACCTTAAAAGTAAAAATATGGAAATTATAGAAACTACTGCTGAAAATCATGATTTTATGATGAGTATTGTTCAGGTATTAACACATTTTTCATTTATATGTACTGCATCAGCTATGGAGAAGTTGAAAATTGACATTGGGGAAACTGAAAAATATGAAAGTCCAATTTATAACTTAATGATTGATATGATTGCAAGAATTGTATCACAAAATCCTTATTTGACCTATTTTATACAAACCATGAACAATAATGGTGAAAATATTAGGAATACCTTTGCAGATGCAGTTATTGAACTTAAAGAAGCTATAAATAATGGTGATGAAAGTACTTTTGTAGAAATTGCCAATAGGGCAACAAAGAACATGGGAGATATACAGGCAGCTTTAGGAAGAAGTGATAAGGCCATCAACTCATTAAATCATGAACATATAATCTTAAATGAAATGATTGATGAAGAGGTTGGTCTTAGGCATATCTACTCTGGAAAAGTACATATTGGAAATCTTAAAGAAATTACAAAAGATACTATTATTTTAAATAAAGGAAATAAAGATAAAAAACTTAAATTATCAAATATTGAAGTCCTAACCCCTGAAGAGTTATATGATTGGAAGTTGGAAAATTATAATCACATTACCCAATCTATTAGTTATGAGTTTAACAAACGTGTAAATTTAGAGATTATACTTGAAACAATTAAGAATATTGAAAATATAACTTCTTTTTCAATAATTGATATTTATACAGGCCCACAAATCCAAAAAGATCATATTAGCATTACTTTTAAAATAAGTGCTCTTTATAAAGAAGCTATAGATAAAGCAAAAGAGATATTGACTGGTTTTGGGGGAGTTATAAGATAATAATATGACTGAAATTGTTATTTTACCTAATTAAATTTTTGGAATTTATCATAGGCATAATAAAAGTTTATTCGTAAATATACGAATAAAAATTATTTTTTAAAACCAACGAATAATAAATTGAATTCGTGAAAACATTATAAAAAAAGTTAATTTTTAATGATTCTAACTTAAAAATTAAACAAAACAAAATTAAATTATACTTTTTATTTTTAAGTAAAAATAACCTGATTCTAAGCTTATCATAATATAATATAAACCGAAAAGTTTATATATGATAATGATAAAGTATATAAATGTAACTACAAAATAAATACTTAATAAAATATTGAAAAAATCACGAATTAATTGCCATATGATTGATTCAATCAAATTAATCCATTAAAAATTAGTTCGTTTTAATTATATGAAATAAATTATATATTATCAAAACATTTATAAAATATGAATATTTATTAGATATTAATACTATTAATATAGGAGAATTGATACAATGGTAAAAGATGAAATGACTTTAAAAGTCGCAGAATCAATTTCACAAAGAGATATCGGACATGGAATCGCAAGACTTGATCCGCAAGTCATGGAAGATATGGGATTGCATGAAAGAGATCTAATAGAAATTATTGGAGATAGAAAAACAGTTGCAATAGTATTACCTTCCCAAACAGATATTGGTTTAGGAGTAATCAGAATTGATGGACTTGTTCGTAAAAATTCAGGAGCATCAATCGGTCAAGAAGTCATAATTAAAAAAACAAAAGCTATTGAAGCTAAAAAAATTGTTCTTGCACCAACCGAAAACAATATCAGAGTACAAGGAGACGTGCGCAGTTTATTTGCAGGAAAAGTAATGGTTCAAGGAGACATTATTACATCCCAACTTAGAAGCAGACCAAGCAACCTTGGAATGGGATTTGATAGCTTATTTGATAATTTTATGGACTTCCAACCAATGACAGAAATCAAATTTGCAGTGGTATCAACACAACCTGCAGGAATTGTTGTAGTCGGACCAAACACAGAAGTTGAGCTAAAAGAAGAACCTGTAGATGTTTCAAGCATAGAAGGCG
>CAYPJH010000294.1:0-3491 GCA_964411035.1 uncultured Methanobrevibacter sp.
ATGAGTTAATTGACACATTACCAATGATGGCAAGCGATATTGAAGATTTTAATGATGATGAAATTAAAGTAGAATTCTTCCCAAATCGTCCGGATAATCTTTCAGTTGAAGGAGTTGCCAGATCATTTAAAGGATTTATTGGTATGGAAACCGGCCTTCCAAATTATCCTGTTGAAAGTTCCGGTGAAAGCGTAAAAGTAGATAGTCAAATAACTAAAATCAGACCTTACATTGCTTTTGCAAAAATAGAAAATGTTGACTTCACTGGAGATAAGCTTAAATACGTAATGGACTTTCAGGAAAACCTTCACTGGGTAATAGGCCGTGACCGTAAAAAAGTAGCTATTGGTATTCATAATGCAGATGTTGTAGAGGCTCCTTATAACTATATTGCAACAAAACCTGATGAAAACCCGTTTGTACCTCTTGAAAAAGAAGAAGAAATGACTCCACAGGAAATTTTAACAGAACATGAAAAAGGAGTTGACTACGCACACCTAATTGAAAACTTTGATGAATATCCTCTTATTATGGATAAAAATGATAATATCCTTTCAATGCCTCCAATTATTAATGGAGAACTAACTAAAATTAATGAAGATGTTAAAAATATTATTGTTGATGTAACTGGAACTGATGAGCGTGCGGTTAATCAAACCTTAAACATTATCTGCAGTTCATTTGCTGAAGTTGGAGGTAAAATAAAAAGTATGGATATCATATATGACGATAGAACAATAACCACTCCAGATTTAACCCCTCAAGTTGGAGAAGTTCATGTTGATGTAGCAAATGAATTAATTGGTGGAACAGACTTAAATGCAAAAGATATTGAACAGTTACTTGCAAAAGCAAGATTTAACAGTGAAATAATTGATGACAATACTTTAAAGGTATATATTCCATCATACAGGATCGATATTCTTCATGAAGTAGATATTGTTGAAAACATTGCAATACAATACAGAATTAAAAAGATAGATTCAAAATTACCGGATGTTTCTACTGTAGCTTATCCAAATAAATGGTTTACATCAGAAAATACCATACGCGAAGTTATGGTTGGATTAGGTTTTCAGGAAGTAATGAGCCTTATGCTTACAAGTGAAGAAGCACACTATGAAAAAATGCTTCAAAACGAAGAGGAACATGTCCAGGTTGCAAGACCAATAACTATTGATAGAACAATGATTAGAACCAGTCTTATCAACAGTTTAATGGAGTTTTTAGAGGATAATAAACATGAAGATTTACCTCAAAAAATATTTGAAATTGGAGATGTGCTTTATTTAGATGACTCAAATGAGAATAAAACACGTACTTCTAAAAAATTAGCCGGTTTAATTTGCCATTCCACTGCAAACTTCACAGAGATTAAATCTGTTGTAACAAGTGTAGTTGAAAACCTAGGATATACAATGGAACTATCAGATAGTGATAATCCAAGTTTTATTTACGGAAGAGTAGCTAATATAGATGGTAAATCAGATAACGGAAATATTAAAGGTTTCTTTGGTGAGATTTCACCTGAAGTAATTAGGAATTTTACCTTAGATTATCCTGTAATTGGTTTTGAGATAGAATTTTTATAATTCTAACTCTTATTGTTATTTTTTAAAATATATATCTCTTTTTATTGTTTTATTTTATCTTCTAAAAGTTTCATTGAATTGAACTTCAGATTTTTTTTGCCGATTTTTGATAATGCATTATCTTTAGCTTGTTAAGATTTTCCGAACTTGCCTATCATATAATCTGTTATAACAGTCATTTTCTTCTTCATATCTGCCTAGTTTATGTAATAGATGACCCTTTTCAAAATAACTTTTATCAAAATCCGGATAAGTATTAATTATTTCATCATAAACTTTTAAAGCATCTTCATATTTCTCTAATTCAATTAATGCTTTAGCTTTTAAAATTTTAGTATCACCATTTGAATAAATTTTCAAAGCAGCATCATAACATTTAATTGCTTCTTCAAATTTATTTAGTTCACAAAATATTTTTGCCTTACTTAATAAAGCTCTATCATTATGGGGGGTTAATTCAGCAAATACAGTAAAACTTTTTAAAGCTTCATCATATTTTCCCATTTCTATTTCTAACTCCCCTTTATTGTCCCATAGATATGCAATATTAGGATTCAATTCTAAATATTTATTATAATATTCCATTGCTTTTTCATTATCATGAATATTATATTGATATACATCCCCAATTCTATTATAATATTCTTCATTTGATGGATCCAATTCTATAACTTTTTTGTAAGATTCTATCTTGCAAAGATAATCATTTTCCAAACTACATAAAAATGCTTTTCTTATCCAATAGTTTTCATTTTCAGGATCTATTTCAAGAGCTCTAGAATAACATTTAATCGCTTCTTTTTTATCATCAAGTTCATTTAAAATTTCACCTTTTAAAATCCAATGATCTTCATTTAGGTTATTTTCTTTAAGTTTTTGATTGCATCTTTTTAAAAGATTATTTAGGATGATTTTTGAATTTTCAGTTATTCCATCATTTTTAAGGGCTTTTGCTTTAGCTAATAATAACTTCATATTGTCTTTATTAATTATTAAACCCTCATCACAACATTTATTAGCGGCTTCATAATTTAAAGATTCTGATTTATTCACCCAGGCATCTACATTATATTTATTAAATCTTATTGCTTCATTAAAATAATCAATTGCACTTGTTGTTCTATTATCTTCTAAACCTTCCCTATTTAATCTATCTGATTTCATTTCATTGGTTTCTTCAATTGGTTTACCACCACAAACAGGACAAACTAAAATATCTTTAGTTAGTTTTTCTTCACAATTGCTGCAAACATTAAATTCCTCTTTTTTAACCCCACAATATGGACAATAATCTAAATAATCATTGTAAAAATTACTGCATTTATAACATTGCATTTTATCACGCTCTTAAAATTTTTCAATCATTTAAATGTAATTCAGCATATTTTTTATAGATTTTAATATCTTTTTCAGATATTTTTCTTAATTTGAGAATATCTTCATTAGCAAACTCTATAACCTCTTCTGCTAGATTGACAAAAGTATCAGGATAATCATTTCCATCTCCAATATTTAAAACTCTATTTCCTTCGAAAACTAAAGTTAAATACCATTCATATCCATCAAAACCGCACCATTGATGGTAGGTGGCTTTATTCCAAAATTCGTCAAAAACCCAATTATATACTCTATTATTTTCAAGCATTAACAATATCTTTTCAACTGCTTCGGTACTCAAATCCTTTTTTACAGTAAAATTATAAACTGATTTTTTCAAAAAATCAACATAAATACTGTATCTTAAATCCTCAAAATTTAAAACTGGTTCATGACCATATTCAATTGATTCTAATGATAATTTTTCCCCAGTTTCTTTGTCATAAACGCCATCTTTACAAATATTATAATCATATGGTGTAATTAGATTTTTGAAGTTTTTGATATTTAATACATCAAAAC
>CAYPJH010000295.1:0-2319 GCA_964411035.1 uncultured Methanobrevibacter sp.
ATTATGCTTATAATTTTATTTAGTCATTGTTTGACATTATTATTTATAAATTAGAACTATTATTATTCACATGTTAATTTAAAGAGATTTAAATCATTGTTTTGACTTTTTATTTAAATTATTTAATAATAGTTGCATTTAAATATTAGTTAGAATATAAATATTTAACAGTTTAAAGTAGTATAAGTGGGGTTAGTTTGTGAAATTTATTGATGATGCAATTAAAGAATCAGAAAAAAGAATGGAGAAAAAACCACCTAAAAAAGCTTCCTCAGATATAGATAATGATCTTATGGAGATTATTAAAAATAATGAGGCTAACATTTATGTTATAGGTGCTGGAGGTGCAGGAAACAATACTGTTTCAAGATTAAATGAAATGGGTATTGAAGGAGCTACAACAATTACAGTTAATACCGATGCACAGGACCTTTATTACAGTAATTCTGATAAGAAAATCCTCCTTGGAAAACAAACATGCGGTGGACTTGGTGCAGGAGGCAGACCTTCTGTAGGTGAAGAATGTGCTGAAGAAAGTGAAGAAGAAATTAGAGATGAAGTAGAAGGTGCAGACATGGTATTTGTTACCTGTGGTCTCGGTGGAGGAACTGGTACAGGTTCTGCTCCAATTATTTCTAAATTAGCTAAAAAAACTGGAGCATTAACTGTTGCAGTAGCTACTATGCCGTTTTCAGCTGAAGGTATAAAAAGAAGGGACAATGCAGAAGAAGGATTAGCAAAACTTAAAGAAAATGCTGATACTGTAATTGTTATTCCAAATGATAAATTATTAGAAGTTGCACCTAACTTACCTTTAAACAAAGCATTTATGGTTTCTGATGAAATTTTAGGAAGGGCTGTTAAAGGAATCACAGAATTAATCACTAAACAGGGTTTAGTAAGTCTTGATTTCGCAGATATTAGGAGCATAATGGAAGGTTCCGGAATGGCAATGATTGGTATGGGAGAATCCAATACTGGCGATAGAGCTTTAGAATCTGTCCATGAAGCATTAAGCAGTCCATTGTTAGACATAGATGTTTCTAATGCTACTGGTGCTTTAATTAATATATCAAGTAATTCTGATTTAACTTTACATGAATCTGAAAAAATTGTTCAAGTTGTTGCTGATAAACTTGATCCTGAAGCTAATATTATTTGGGGAGCTCAAATCGATGAGTCTTTAGAAAATACTATCAGAACCACTATTGTTGTTTCAGGAATCAAATCAGAAAACACTCCATTATCATCAAATGATTCATTTGATGATGAAGTTGATTTTGATCAAGATGATGATAATTTAGATAATTTCATTGATGGAGTATTTTAATATTTTTTAATTTTATAGCTTTATTGGGATTTTTTAAAATGAATGTAGAAGAACGTTTACAAAAAACTTGGAAAGACTGTAAAAGAGTATTGAAAGTATCAAGAAAACCTGACAAACATGAATATTTTGAATTTTCTAAAATTACTGCATTAGGTATTGTAGTGATTGGTGTTATTGGTTTTGTTATAGTTTTAATTAGTCAAATAATTGGATTATAATATTTTCCAATTCCTTTTTATTTTTTCTGTTTTTATCTAAAATTTTTGAAACATTTAAATACTACTTTTCATATAAATATTTATATTATACAAATCTGATTTTTCTTGTATTAATCATGGTTTCTATAATACTTTTATTTAATAATTGATTTTATTAACAAGTAGAAATATTAAATAGGTGAATTTTTCATGGAAGATAGCGAGAATACCATATACGCTCTTAAAACATCTGCTGGTCAAGAGAAAAATGTGGCAAGGTTATTAGCTCGTAAAGCTAATTTGGATGGTATTGGTATTTCATCAATTCTTGCTCCAGAATCTTTAAAAGGTTATATTTTAGTTGAATCTTCAACAAAAATCGATTTAAGAAATCCTGCTTTTAAAGTTCAACATTTAAGAGGGGTTGTTGAAGGATCAGTTGGAATTACCTTTGAAGAAGCAAAAAGATTCTTAAAACCAGAACCTATTATTTCTTCAATCAAAGAAAGGAGCATTGTTGAACTTATTTCAGGTCCTTTCAAAGGAGAAAAAGCAAAAGTGGTTCGTATTGATGAATCACGTGAAGAAGTAGTTCTCGAGTTAATAGAAGCTGCAGTACCAATTCCTGTTACTGTGCAAGCTGATCAAATTAGAATCATTCAAAAGGAGGCTGACTAATGGCTAAAGATACAGTCGAAGTTCTTATCGAAGGCGGAAGTGCAACTCCTGGACCTCCATTAGGCCCAGCATTAGGCCCTGTCGGTGTTAATATGATGCAAGTAGTTGAGGAGA
>CAYPJH010000296.1:0-3981 GCA_964411035.1 uncultured Methanobrevibacter sp.
CCGTCATAGAAATCCTTGCTTTTCTCGATTACCACGATAATTTTTTCCATAACTGTTTTTATTTTAAGGAAGTACGGGAGTCAAAGCCCGTACTTTTTGATTAACTTGTTTGCTATCCCTTTTCCCATCTCTTTTGCTCCATGGTAAGGAACGGGCTCTGTCATTTCACCTTTTTTGTTCTTGTAGAAGTAATGGCTTCCTTCCGCATGGTCGAACCTCCATCCTTTCTTGATGAACATTCGGTGTAGCTCCGTTGATTTCATTGCTCTTATCACCTTGTTTGACGCCACAAAGATAGTAAAATTACCACTATTCACAAACAAATAATGGTATTCCTTGATAATACCCCCGAGATATCTGCATCTGCCGGAACTACAGCCCTGCGATATCCTCTTCCGACAGCCCTGTCGCCTTGGCAATGTCCGCAGGAGGTACACGCAAGGATTTCAAGTTGCGGGCAATCTCAAGGGTTTTTGCTTTTTCCCTTTCCGCACGTCCTTGTGCCAGTCCTCGCTCCGGCCCGACGGTTTGTTGAGCACGCCTGAGGGCGTGGAAAAGATGGTCGGCAGTCTCTACGCCGGCAAACGCGAGCAGCGCGATTTCTCTTGGACGCTGGATAATATGATTCTTTACAACCGCCAGTTTGGTAAACACAAAGTGGGCGCAACCTTGCTCCAATCTGCTTCGGCATGGAATATCGAGAGCACCTCTATCAGTGCGAATGCCTTGGAAAAAGATTCTTATCTGTGGAATGCTTTCGGAACTGTGGATAAGACCGGTTCAGCTCAGGGGTTGTCTGTAGGGACCGGGCTTACCGTAATCAACTAACTCAAATAAATTAGGACAATGAAAATAAAGAATTATATAGTCTATGGCCTTTTGGGAGCGTGTACGCTTCAGGGTGCCACTTCTTGTTCGAGCGACTTCCTGGACGAGGAACTGACTACAAGCTTTTCTACCGATTATTTTGAAACAGCAGAAGGCCTCGAGTCACTGACCGTTTCGCTTTATGGCCATCTCCGTTGGCGTTTTGCTTACGACCATGCCAATGCAATGACTCTTTTGGGCACGGATGAATGGACGGAAGGGAATTCACAGGATAACCCGATGTGGGATAAGTATGACAACCGCCTTTCTCCGGCTGTTCAAACGGTGAATGGCAATACGTGTACTGCCGGCGCATGGTGGGACGAGATGTATTTCGGCATCGCTTCGGCGAATACGATTATTGCAAAGGCAGATAAGATTGCGGATGAAAAGGTGCGTAACCGTTGTCTGGCCCATGCCTACCTTTCACGCGGTCTTGACTACTATACGTTGACTGCTTTTTATGGAGCCGTGGTTCTTCAGACGGAACCTGCCACAGGTGTGGTACGTACATTTGAGCGGGCTACCCCCGAGCAATGCTGGGAACAGATTGTCAGCGATTTCCGCAAGGCATACGAACTTTTCGAGGGTGAAGTATTCACTTACGGCCATGGCATGACTTGGACGAAAGCCACTGCCGCCCACCGGCTGGCCAAAGCATTGTTGTTCCGCAGTTCTGAGCGAAACAGTGCTTGGAACCAGGCGTACATTCAAGCCGACCTGAAAGAGGCAATCGATGCCTGCTCTTATGCCATCGGCGCCCGTAAACTGGAAAGCAATTACAGTAACCTGTTCGCGAATTGGACCGGCGTTGACTGTGAAATTGAGGAGTCGGATGAAATTCTGATGGCAGCTACGTGGAATAGCTCCACCACTTCCGCCGGACGTTTTGGCAACCAAGCTCTCCACATGTTCAATAGCCGGTTCAGTAATTATTCCGGTGGCTATGTGAAACGCGGAATGAAGACCGGCGGCAAGGATTTCCAACGTTGTGTTCCTACGGAATATACGTATGGCGTTTTCGACCATGTGAATGATGCCCGTTTGTGGAAGTCGTTCCGAACGGTATATGGAAACAATGGTAAAAAGAATGACGAACAGGTGGCATTGGGCGATCCGGCTATCGTTATGATTCTGAATAAAAAGGAAGATCATACCTACGACGGGTACAAGTTCGGTGCCAATGCACAAGGACCTGATTTCCGGGATGAGGCAGGACGTTTGCCCGAATGGTCAAGAGAGGCACGCCAGACTCCTACTTCCGGTGAACTTACTTCCAAAAAGGGGCAGTGGATTCCGAATGCTTCGGTACTCTATCAGAACGGGGAGTATGTAGCCCGCCAATTTAAAACAGATGCGTCAAAACAGCGTTGTAATTTCTTTGCATCCCTTAGCAAGACAGTTTCCGGAGCCGTAAGCAGTGACGGCGCACAGAACAGTTATCGTGATGTAACGATGGCCCGTTTGGGTGAGACCTATCTTGTGCGTGCAGAATGCTATGTGCGCCAAGGTGAATATGCCAAGGCCATGGCAGACATCAATGTGCTTCGCGCCCGGGCACAATGGAAAGAGGGAGAGAACCGTTCTTATTATACGGACGGCTGCGCAGCTTTTAAGAATAATGAGAAATATAACGAGAACGACTATCTCAATACCAATCTTAATATGAATACTTATTATCTGTCAAATCCTGATATGGAACCCACTACGGCTGCTTCCGATTTGACTCTTAAGAGCTTCCCGAACAATCTTCCTGCCGAGGATGAAGCTGTGCTTGCGAAACTGGGTGCTACCACCGATTACGATCGGGCTCTTAACTTTATTCTGAATGAGCAGACCCGTGAACTTGCCGGTGAATGGATGCGCTGGGAGAACCTTTCTCGTACCGGTACATTGGCCCGTCGCTATAAGGCATTCCATCCGGATGCTTCTCTTGGAAATTTTGTGGAGGGCAAGCATGAACTTCGTCCTATTCCGCAGTCGTTTATTGATGGCCTGCTGAATGAAGATGGTTCCAACTTGACCGATGAGCAGAAGAAGGCTTGGCAGAACCCGGGCTATTAATAGGATAATTGCATAATAATAAAACAGAAAGGCCGCTTTATGATTCTGAACCTCGGTTGTAGGCGGTCTTTCTTATCAAGTAACGACTTTAAAACAGGATGGCTATGAAGAAAATTGAGAGCTTATTGTTTTCTCTTATCGTCTTTCTGTCGGCTTCGTGTCAGCAGGAAACTATTCTTGATGAGGGTGCGGGTGCACAGACCCGTTCGGTAAGTAATAATGCGTTTACTTTCCGTGATGATTGTTACATAGTGTGGAATGACGACAGCTATATGGTGGACTACACGATTGTCGGTTCGTCCGAGGTGCCGTTGGATAAGCCTATAGAGATAATGTGTAGGATTTATTATACGAATGGCAGCAATGAGGATTTGGTCTTTGATAGGATTCCTGCAGGTTCTACCGATTTTTGTAGTGAGAACAGTTCTTTAGGAGAGTCGTTGGCACGTCCGGGTTGTGTCATTTCAAATGTAGTTTATACCGGTTATAACTATTCCGGGACGATGGATATTGTCGGGCTTGACAACATGGATACTTATCCTTGGGATAGAGAAGAAGGTGGTGGAGGCAGTGGCAGTGGCAATACGCCCCGGCCTTCTCAACCGTTGCCTTTATCTGCCGAGTGGACGAGGGGAAGTTACGCATTGGGCGGTGAACTCAAAGAATTGAACTATTTTAATTGTGAAGGCGGCATGGAAACCAGTTATACCATGATTTCAAAAGGGAATTTTGTAATGGAGGTCGTTTTGAGCAATGACGAGAGTACGGAACAAACATTCTTGTCTCGGGATTTTGCCATTCAACATAAGTGTGGGGATGCGACTCCGTATTCTAAAGCAACTTATATGTACTTGCAAAATTCCACCAGTGTGTCTTCTTCTGTTGCAAATGTGACTATTCCGGCGGGCGGCAGTAAGACGGTCTATTTCTATACCGGTGACTTGTTTTATGAGGGCAATGGCAATTTTGATTATATCACGACTCCTCCTTATCATATCCAGTTGGCTTATAAAAATACTGCGATATGCGGAGATGACATAAACGTGGACT
>CAYPJH010000297.1:0-6716 GCA_964411035.1 uncultured Methanobrevibacter sp.
GGTAATTCCTGAATTTTTTATTCCTTCCTCTACAACTTTAGTTTTTAAATCATGGGGGTTTGTAGGCATGCTTCCGCTTACTTTTCCATCTGCATCATATCCAAGGGCTTTTAAAACACCTAATGCAGTTGTTGTTCCTGCAGCTATGCTTTCTCCAATTACAATGGAATCATGCATTCTTCCAAGTTTTCCTCCAAGTTCTTTAGCATTTTCATAGATTTCAAGAGGATTTACAACTGCTTTACCTGTTCTCACATCTCTTCCGTGTTCTGTTCCCATACGCATACAGTCTATTTTAGGTTTTATCTTACATCCTGCATCTACAATTACAAATGGGATATCTGCTAATTCTACTGATGCTTTTGTAAGAATTGCAGGGGTTTGAGCAGCTGCATCTCCTACAACAGTTTGAGCCATCTCGCCCATAGATCTTACTTGGCCTAAAACCATTAATTCAACATCTGCTGCAGGAGTGTATTCTGTTAATTCAGGTTTTGATCCGGCACCAGAGATTCCTTCTATGGTTGAGGTTTCGGTTGTTCCGATTGTGCATATAAAGACTGGTTCTGTGTATTTTATTTCATTTATTAGTTCTGTAGAACCGTATGTTGTAACTCCGTCTATCATTTAATCACTTAATTTTCTTAATTCTCGAATTATAATATTATTTTGATTTATAATTGTTTCGTTTTGCATGGCTATTTTATTTAATAGTTCTCTGTCGCTCATTTGATTTTGTTTGGCTAAATCACGGCCTTTTGGAGGTATGGATATTTTTTCTTTTGGAGGTAGCTGTGAAAGAAATCCTTTTGGTTTTGAAACTTCTTTTGGCATTGGAGGTATCTTTGTTGCTCCTTCACATGCACTACATTTGTTTGAATAGTCTGATTTTATATTATTTTTTGTATTTTCATCTAAAAGTTCCATTATTCTTTTATCGACATCTTCTTTACTTTGTAGTTTTTCGTTTTCAGCTTCAAAGAGCAATTTTTTTTGGATACTGTAAGCTTTGTATAAAGGTATCTCTCTTAGCTCAATTTCTTTTTTAAAATCATCTGAAAGGTGTATATCTCCGGTTAATTCATTTATTCTTCTGTATGCTGGAGTACTATTGCTATAAAATCCCATGTTATTATTATTATTTTTCAAACTTAATATTACTTTTGTAAATGTAAGTAATATTTTACAACAATTTAAACATATATTTATATATTATAAATGCATAATAATTAAGATAGGTGATTATAATGCGTAAATTAACAATTGGTTCAATATTTACAATATGCTTTATATTAACCATGATTATGTCATGTTCATTTGCAGACAACAATAACGCAAACATAGTTATTACATATGGTGAGACCACCAATGCCCACCAAGACTACAAAAATTTTGTAAATGATTATTTCACAAAAAAAGGATATTCCAACCTTGAAAATGCAAACATAGAAATCATATCATCAAATCAAGTAAACCAAGTCTCAGCAGGAATAAGCGGAAAAACATATAATTCAAACCAAATATTCTCATCTGCACTAGTTGACCTAAACCAGGTAAAAAATCTTAATGTAACAGTAGATACCTCAAAGGTAACTTTAGTATCTGCAAAAATGTACGCATCAGCATTGGAATCTGCAGGAATAACAAAAGGCCAAGTTTATGTAACAAGCCCAGTTTCATCAACAGGAGAATCAGCACTGGCCGGAATCATGAACTGTTATGAAGAAGCAACAAATACAGAAAGTCCTGAAGAGGTATAACAAGCAGCAATCGAAGAAATCTATGTAGAATCAGAAGTAGTAAATAACTCAAATGCAAGTACAGATCAAGTTTCAGAACTGGTAGATGAAGTTAAAGATAAAGTAGAGACCAATAATGCAACAGATTTACAGTCAATTACTGATGTTGTAAATGAAACAGTTCAAGAAAACAATATTTCAATAACACAGGAAGACATTGAAAAGATAGCAGAAGCTATTTTCAACACCTTTAACGTACAAGACCAAGCAAACAATTACAAACAGCAATTAGAATCTTTTTTAGCCAATGTTTAATTAAATATTAAACATTTATTTTTTTTCATTTTTCCGCAATTTAAAAAATTATATTAAATTCAAAATTAAATAATCTTATATAACTACTTTTTTTAGTGATTATTTTGATAAGTTTAGGAATTGAAGGAACAGCTGAAAAAACAGGTATTGGAATAGTCGATAGTGATGGAAATATATTGGCAATGGCAGGTAAACAGCTATTTCCAGAAAAAGGAGGAATTCATCCAAGAATAGCTGCAGAACACCATGCAGAATGGATTCCAAAATTAATTCCTCAAGCTATTCAACAAGCAGGAATTACCTACAATGACATTGATTTGATTTCATTTTCACAGGGACCAGGTTTAGGCCCGGCATTAAGAATTGTTGCAACATCAGCCAGAAGCTTAGCACTATCTTTAAATAAACCGATTATTGGTGTTAATCATTGTATTGGTCATGTGGAAGTTGGAAAACTTGACACTGGAGCAGTTAACCCTGTAACATTATATGTTAGTGGAGGAAACAGTCAGGTAATAGCTTTTGAAAGTGGAAGATACAGGATTTTTGGAGAAACACTGGATATAGCTATTGGAAACTGTCTTGATCATTTCGGTCGTGAAACAGGACTGGGACATCCCGGAGGGCCGGTTATTGAAAAACTTGCAAAGGAAGGAAATTACATTGACTTGCCATATTCTGTTAAAGGAATGGACTTTTCCTTTTCAGGACTTCTGTCTGCAGCTTTAAGAGCATATAAAAAAGGTTCAAAAATCGAGGATGTCTGTTTTTCACTACAGGAAACCGCTTTTGCAATGCTTGTTGAAGTAACTGAAAGGGCACTTTCACACACTCAAAAAGATGAAGTGATGTTATGTGGAGGAGTATCAGCAAACAGCAGACTTCGTCAAATGTTAAATACCATGGCTCAAGAGCACGGGGCTAAGTTTTACATGCCTGAAATGAAGTTATGCGGAGATAATGGAGTTATGATAGCATGGTTAGGTATTTTAATGAATAATTGTTTTGGACCTACTGATATGGATAAAACAGAAATTATTCAAAAATTCAGAACAGATGAAGTTGATATTCCATGGATTTCAAATAAGAAAACATATCTAAAATTGGAAAATGGATTAATAGCTAAAGGAGCTGAATCAAACATTGTTGAAGACAAATATTTAAATGAAAATGTTATCTTAAAAAATAGGGTGGCTAAGAACTACAGAATTCCAGAAATCGATGATGAAATTAGAAAATCAAGAACAAAACTTGAAGCTAAACTATTGTCTGATGTTAAAAGGTCTGGTGTTAAAACTCCAATATTATATGATGTTGATTTAGATGAAAAAACAATAAAAATGGAGAAAATCGATGGAAAGATGGTTAAAGATATAATAACAATTGACAGTGATGAGCTTGCATATGAAATAGGTCAGAATATAGCTAAAATTCATAATCAAAATATTATTCATGGAGATATTACAACATCAAACATGCTGGTTAACTCAAATGATGAATTGGTATTTTTAGACTTTGGACTTGGAAGATATTCAGATCTTTTTGAAGATAAAGCAGTTGATTTGCTTGTTTTAAAGAAATCACTTCAAAGCATTGATCAAAAAATAGCCAATCATATTTTTGAAATAGTATTGAAAGGTTATAGTGAAGACAATGATGATATAATTAAAAAAATTAAGGAAATAGAATCAAGAGGAAGATACACTCATTAGGTGATTTAATGATAACATTTATTACTGGGAATAAACATAAAGTAGAAGAAGCAGAGAATATTTTTAAAACTTATGACATTAAGTTGGAGCATATTGATTTAGGTTACTGTGAACCTCAAGGAACACTTGAAGAGGTAGCAAAATCCGGTGCAAAATATGCTAGTCGTAAGATAAATAAACCTGTGATTGTGGAAGATGCTGGTTTATTTATAAGAGCTCTTAAAGGTTTTCCAGGCACTTATTCATCATATGTACAAGATACATTGGGAAATGCCGGAATTTTAAAGCTTTTAGAAAATACTGACGATCGTTATGCCGAATTCAGGTCAGTTATTGGGTACTGCACCCCCAATTCTGAGCCCAAGGTCTTTTTAGGCAAAGTCAGTGGAGAAATAGCTCTTAGTGAGAAAGGCAATTTAGGATTTGCTTTTGATCCAATATTTTATGTGCCAGAGGAAGATAAAACTTTTGGTGAACTTACTACAGAAGAGAAAAATCAGTTTTCACATAGAAAAAACTCTTTAGAGAAATTTATTAAATGGTATTCTAAAGAATAATTATTTTAAGAGGAATTATTATGGCAAAACCAGAGTGGGTAACTTACAGCAATGAAGAAATTGAAGAAATGATTTTAAAATTTACAAGAGAAGGAAAATCAACCAGTGAAATTGGAATTATTTTAAGAGATACATATGGAATTCCAAGTGTAAAAGAAGTAACCGGTGAAAGAATTAATGAAATCTTGAAAAGAAACGGTCAAGCTCAAGAATATCCTGAAGACTTAATGAACTTAATTAGAAGAGCAGTAAACATAAGAGATCATTTAAGCGAAAATCCTAAAGATTTACACTCAAAAAGAGGTTTAACAATAATCGAATCAAGAATCAGAAGATTAGGTTCTTACTATGTAAAAGAAGGAGAATTACCTGAAGGTTGGAGATATAATCCACAACAAGCAGCACTCCTTGTTAAATAGAGCTACTCAAGCAAGTGATATGCTTAAAGAGCATATTGAAAAGGATAATGTTATTAGATTAATTTCTCATAACGATGCTGATGGAATTTCAGCAGCAGCTATATTAGCTAATGCTTTAAAGGAAGAGAAGATTCAATTTCACACCACTATTGTTCCACGTCTAAAAGAAGATGTGATAAATAGTTTAAGGAGTGATAAATCTTCCTTATTTATTTTTACAGATATGGGCAGTGCTTATGTCAAAGAACTTAACACTTTTAAAAGTGATGTTATAATTGCAGATCATCATCAAGTAACTGACACAGAGCCTGAAAGCAACTTAATTCATGTTAATCCACATTTATTCGGTATTGATGGAAGTAAAGAATTAAGCGGTGCAGGTTCCAGCTATTTAATAGCAAGAGGACTTGATAAAAAACATTTGGCCAATTTTGCTTTAATAGGTGCATTTGGGGATATGCAAGGCCAAAACGGTTTTGTTGGTGTAAACAAGATGATTGTTGATGATGCAGTGGAAAGCGGTGTTTTAGATGTTCAGAAAGGTCTTAAATTAGTATCCAAATCCACAGAACCATTATACAAATCATTGGCATATACATTCACACCGCCATTGCCGGGAATTTCAGGAGATCTTGAAGGATCACAGGAATTTTTAGAAAAAATAGGCCTATCTTATGGAATTAAATTCTCAGACCTTGAAGGCGAAGAGGCAGATGTTCTTAAAGATGAATTAATTAAGATTAATCCGGAAATCTTTGATGACTGTTATATAGCTCCTAAAGAAATACCTCTTTTAAGGAATTTAGAAGAATATGCTTATATTTTAGATGCATGTGGAAAAAATAAGAAATTCGGATTGGCTTTGGCAATAGCTTTAGGCGAAAGAGGTAATGTTCTGGATGTTGCGGTAAATTTACAGCAAAAATACCGTGAACAAATTGTAAAAGGTTTGGAATGGATTAAAAAGGAAGGTGCAATACAACTTAATGCAATACAATACCTTTATAGTGAAGATAAGATTTTAAAAACTGTAATGGGAACAATAGCTAGTATTGGTCTTTCAGTCCAACTTTTAGATAATTCAAAACCTGTTTTAGGTCTTTCAAGATTATATAAAGATATTAAAATTTCAGGTAGAACAACAAGAGAAATGGTAGAGAAAGGAGTGAATCTGGGTAAGGCACTTAATGATTGCTCCAATAATTTCATGGGTCAAGGCGGAGGTCATGATATAGCTGCAGGGGCTATGATTCCATTTGAATCTAAAGACAACTTTCTTAAACTTGTTGATGAAATGGTTGAATATCAATTAAATGGTGATTAAATGTATTTAACTAAAAAAGAAGAGGCAATGTGTGATGGAGAATTCGGTGAAACGATTCGAAAAAGTATGGATATCCTAGTTGCTTTAGGAGATATTTATGGAGCATCAAAACTTGTAGATATTACTTCAGCCCAGGTTTCAGGAGTTTCTTATAAAACTATTGGACAGGCAGGATTGGAATATCTTGAAGACCTTGCAAATGATAAAAAAGGCGTTGCAACAGTAACATCAACTTTAAACCCTCCGGGAACAGACCTGGACAATTGGAAGGAATTGGGATTTCCCGAAGAATTTTCAATAAAACAAAACCAAATCGTTGATGCTTATGGAAGACTTGGAATAACTAAAACATGTACCTGCACACCTTATCTTGTTGGAAATGTTCCAAGATTTAGAGATCATATTTCATGGTCTGAATCATCAGCCGTAGCTTTTGTAAATTCAGTCATTGGTGCTAGAACAAATCGTGAAGGTGGACCTGGTGCACTTGCAGCAGCTATTGTTGGAAAAACACCATTATACGGATTTCATTTAAAGGAAAACAGAACTGCTGACTGGATTATAGATGTTGAAGCAGAACTTCAGGGAGCAGATTTCGGAGCATTAGGCTATATAGTTGGCCAAAAGGTAGGTGGAGATGTTCCATATTT
>CAYPJH010000298.1:0-5923 GCA_964411035.1 uncultured Methanobrevibacter sp.
AATATTGTTTCTCAGATATGTTATCATGATGGAAAAGGAATAGGGGTTTCAGGTAAGGACAGCAGATTAATTTATGCAAGCAAAAAGCCGGTTCGCACTATAACTGATGATGCGGGCAATGAGGAGGAAGTGGATTTAGGCCTTGTGGGTGAAGTTGACTGTGTCAACACGGATTTGCTTGAAATGTTTACTGAAAATAATTTCATACCTGTAATTTCTCCGGTTGGTATTGCAGAAGATGGTGCAAGTTTAAATTTAAACGCTGATACTGTTGCAGGTGAAATTGCAAGTGCAGTAGATGCAGAAAAATTAATTATTTTAACTGATGTTCCTGGACTTTTAAAGGATCCTTCAGATCCGGATAGTTTAATTCAAAGAATAAAAATTGATGAAGTTCCGGATTTGATTGAAGAGGGAATTATAACCGGGGGAATGATTCCAAAAATAGAAACCTGTGTTAAGGCTATTGAAAATGGAGTTAAATCCTGCCATATTATTGACGGGCGTAAAAAGCATTCTCTTTTACTTGAAATATTTACCAAAGACGGTATTGGAACAATGATTTACAGATAGATTTATCCATCTTTAAGCAGTGTTTGAGAACATGTAATTTACTTAAATATAGCTATGATTATTTTCAACTTTAATAAAAATAATTTTATTTAATTAACTAAATTTTAAATAATATGTTTTATTTATATTAGATTACCTGTTTAATTATTTTGGATATATATGTTCCATGCCAATTATCCACATTCTGTTGGAGATTATTTTAAACTAATCTGACACATCAATGGAATGTCTTTTTTTTCTTTTTATTTTTTAACAGATTTTTTTATGTTTTAATGTGATATTTAATTAGATGATCATATAATCTCCTTTTGCAATTTTTAAATTAAAAATAAAAGAAAGCTTTGAATTTAATTTTAACAGGCATTTTACAAACTTTGAAGGCATATGTTAAATTCAGCTATAAATGCAATAACAATAAAAAATATAAAAAGTTAGTATTATATACCAAAAAAATATAATGTTATTAAGGTTCAAAGAAAGTTATATTTAAATCAAATCATTCCCTTAATAGCCACAAACCTAATCAAAGTAGTAACATGAATTAGACATTGTGACAAACCATTTATGTTAGAATTAATCAAAAAAGAACTCTCTTAAAGAAGAATAATTAACCTTAAAAGATATCAAACACTAAGAAATGCCCAACATCCCATTTAAACACAAAAAAATAAACTGTCTGTTATGATTTATTTAACTCAATTTTCTATAAAACTATATTCAATACCCGTACAGATATTCTCAAGCGATTAACGGCAATTCATCTTTGATAGACAATCAAAATGAATTTGACTTTAGGCAGAAAATACAATCAAACACATATATGTTCAGGTAAGTTATGCTTGATAAAACAATTAAAAGAGAATTCCGGCCATTTTCAAAAATTAAAGACTGGCATGTTTTTACCCATGAATCTGGTTGTAAATGTATGGTATTGACCGCTGTCGAATGCATCTTTAGCTGCTTTGTAAGAATTCAACTATACATATGGTGCATTAAGTAGCTATTATAAGGATATATTTATTATATAAGAAGTATATAAGTGATAGTATGAAATTAACAGATGAAATACTGATAGAAATAAGTTATGTGCAAATTTCAAAATACAGAACAGAAGTAATGAAATCATTGGATGGAAAAGTTAAAATACCCTCTGGCATTTCTAAAGACTCAGGGATTAGAACAAATCATATTTCAAAAGTTCTAAGGGAATTGAAAAAACATGAACTTGTTGAATGCATTAATCCGGATGTTAGAAAAGGCAGATTATACAGGTTAACGGATAAGGGCGAGAAGGTAGTAAAAAATTTAGAATACTAAACTCAGGATGGAAATTTAATATTAACGAATTATCTGAATGTGATAATGTTCATTTATTATATGAACATTTAGAATACTAGAAAGATAGTATTTATTCAATTGAAAATAATAAAGATATTTAGTGTTATGGCTATAAATTATATTCATAGGATTGTTTAATTAAATCCATAATGTAATTTACATCCTGTTCCTCTTTAAGATATGTTCTAGTTAATCCAGTACCCCATCTTCCTTTATATGATACGTCTTCACAGGATTCTCGAGTATCCTTTAATTCCTCAATTGGAATATCAAGTGACAATTTTAAACCGGTTTTTAATGGAACGATTTCCACAAAGTTTTTGTTTTTCTTGTAGGATATGTATTGTTTGTTAATGACCTGTTCAACATTTGAGTCTAATTTTAAAATCAGGATATTTAATGTATCAAACAGTTGTCTTGTTATCGTTCTGTTTTTAAGTTCTTCAAAATCATCAAGTGTGTATTCTTCAATATTGCCGGTTTCATTTATGTGATTTAATATATCGGAAATTTTTGATGTTTTAACCGGATATTTCCAAATGTTAATTATCTTTTTAGATAATTTTTTAGTCCTAGCTATAATTTCCTTATCAGTCCATTTATCTAATTTGCATAAACCTTCATTTAAAGTTAATTTTGATTTGCAGAAACCGTGTTTTTCATGTATTTTTTTATCATGAAAAGATTTATCTCCAAGTTCTGAATTGTAAGGTGTTAATGTTAGATTTCCTAATGTGTGAAGATAAGTACTGTGAATTTCTTCATAATCAGGCCCCAGTTCTCTTTCCCATTCTCTTGTTAATTTTTGAGGCATGATATGCTCTATTGTAGAGTTTTCAGCACTGATAAATTCCTTGCTTTCAGCATTTTCTATTGCTATCAGCATATGGTTTAAAATTTTTCTTTTTGAGTACATGTTTTGGTTTAATAGCTTTTCTTGTAGTTCATCATTTGCCGGGAATCTTTTATAGGTGTCTTTTTCAAACATTGCAGCAATAAAATAATTATAATAGTCTTTTTTATTAATTTCTTTTGACAGTCTTGCAAATGTGTTGTTCATGGAATTGGTAGGTATATCGCAGATAGATCTTCTTAAACAGTAACTTTCAACATATTTAATGATTTTAATAAATTCATCTCTTGTCAGGTTTATATTGGGATTATCTGGGGAATTTTGATAGTCGTCATAGGCAGATAATAAAAATGGCAATGTTACATTGAAATCTAACTCTGATAAACTGTTAAAGGCAGCTCTTAGCTCTGGGTCTTCTTCTTTTCCAAATCTTATGCATGAGAAATAACCTGCAAATTTATGAATGTCTTTTACTAGCTCATCAATATTTTCAAAGCAATTGGCATGAATTTTAAACTCTTTATAAACATCTGATCGTTTAGGAAGACTTCCACTTTCTAATGATAAATAATATCTAATGAATTCATCAAAGAACCATTCATTATTTTTAAATTCCTGTTCGATTTCATACCAGTAGTTTTTATATAATTCATTTTGATGTTTGCTGTCCAATCCCATTAATATGTAGTTTCTGATTAAATCATTTTTGTTAAGTTCCAGTCCTGTTGAATTCAGGCTTTCAAAAATTAATTGAGGGTTGTCTTCCTGATCTAAAACAACGGAAATGAATATTAGTTTTTTCAAACCTTTTATAATAGTTTCAACATTATCTTCATTTATCTGTTTTTTAAAGAATTCATAGTTATTGTAGATGTTGATTGAATTGTTTGGAGATAATTTAAATTCTTTATCAGTATTAATGGTATTTATAATATATTTAAGAGATTCATTATCGTTTTTTGTTAAATTAAGTTTAATTGTTTCATCTAAATCATTATTCACTAAATAATTTCTATAAATATTTTTAACATATTTTTCATCAATTTTTTTATAATAATTGCATAATACACAATAAATTAATGTAATGGTAGTTATTCTTTGCTGACCATCTATAAGCGTTACATTAGCAAGAGGGTCCAATAATTCCTCGCTGTCTTTTTTAACGACAATCGAACCTATGAAATAGCTTTTTCTTTTTTCATCATTGCCTATTGATAAAATATCCTGGAATAATTGTTTGCATTCATCTAAAGACCAATTATATTTTCTCTGATAAATTGGTATGTTCATTTTTATTTGTCTGGTTAAAAATTCATTTAATGTTGTATTTCCAGCTCGCATAGAAGTCGTCCTTTAATTTGTATTTAAAATCTCTTCCTTTAACTTTTCAAACTCATCATCAGATAAAACTGGTCTTCCTTCAAGTTTAACGGGCTTATCTACATTAGCATATAGCATTCCATTGGAACGTTTAAGCATTTGAGGTTCATCAAGTTCATAAACTCTTAAAATCCATATTTTAGCTTCTTTTCTTCCAAGATAATCTTTCACATGTTCACGTGTCCAGATATGAAACTTATTGAGCTCACCAATTCTTGAGGAAGATTTACATGTAACTTCTTCAACTGCTGCATAATATTTTATTTCATAAGTCCTGTTTTCACCAGCAGGTAAAAGATAATCTTTTACAAAGCCTTTATACTCATCCTGAAATGAATCCAGAACATCTTCTTTATTAGCATAGCTAATTGTAGGGTATAATAGGAATTCATTTAAAGTTGTGCCGTATTTTCTAATCAGTATTGTTTGTTTTCCTTGACCTAGTGCTTCTATTGTTGCATTCCATTCATTTAAACATTTTGTTATCTCTGCCATCATTACCACTCAATTAATTGCTTGTTAATAAGATTATGTTTAAGGATATTAAAAATATTATCCGATATATTTTCTGTGAGCTATCTTCACATTGCTTTGATTAACCATAGCATATTGCATTGTAGTATCAATCTGAACATGGCCTAAAAGTTTCTGTACCTGTTCAATCGGCATTCCCTTATCGATTGCGTTAGTTGCCATGGTTCTTCTAAATTTGTGGGGATGGATTTTCTTAATATTGGCTTCATTACCCAGTTCTCTAATCCTACGTTCTACTCCGTTGATTCCAAGTCGATTATATGGTTTTTTAAATGATACAAATAATGCGGGATTATCATCAGTTCTGGACTCCAAATATTTTAGTAGGTGAATTTTTGTTTTCGCATCAAAGTAAACTATACGTTCTGAGTCTCCTTTACCTAATACTACACACTCTCTTTCATTAAATAAAACATCTTCAATATTCAAGTTTACAAGTTCACCTACACGTATGCCAGTTGAAGCTAAAAGTTCAATCATTGCCAAATCTCGTATATTGGTACAGGAATCTCTTAAAATTTCAAAATTCTCATCGCTTATAACTTCTTTTACAACTTTCTTAGTTTTTATTTTACGAATACGCCTAACAGGATTTTTTAAAATATAATCTTCGTCTTCAAGCCAGCTGAAAAAACTGGACAATACTCTTCTAATATTATCAATGGTGGATTTGGAAGCATTATTCTTATCTTTATAATCAGCAAGATATTTTCTTAAATCATCAGTAATAATATCTTCAATTTTAAGTCCAACTTCATCAAGCATTTTAAAAATAGTTGTCCTATAGTAAATAATTGTACGTTCAGAACAACCTTCAACTCTTTTGGCAGAAAGAAAATTGTCCAGCAAATCCTGATTTTCATTAGATTCTAATATTGATGATTTTGAAGTTTTTTCAGTAATATTAAAATCATTTAAAACAGAAATTAAAATGTTTTCTAATTCAAGAGCTTGATTTTCATTTATGTAATGTTTCATTTTATTTTTTATTAAATTAATCACTTTAGTTTTCATAAAGAATTATTTATATTTCTTATTGTTTTGAAATTACCTTATCAGAATATAATCTCCGATTTAGCGGATTTGATGATGAATGGAAAACCACTTCATTAAATGATATTGCTACTTTTTCCAAAGGGAAAGGTATTTCAAAAAATGATATTTATGAAGAAGGTATTGAATGTATAAGATATGGGGAATTATACACGAAATATGGTGAAATAATATATGATATTGATTTAAATG
>CAYPJH010000299.1:0-3323 GCA_964411035.1 uncultured Methanobrevibacter sp.
CTGTCAAAAAAATTAAACCCCCTATCCATTGCATAATCTACCATTTCACATATTTCATCATAATTTATATCCTTTGCATCATCACTATTTTGAGGCAATCTCATAAATCCAAAACTTAATTTTTTCATATTTCCACCTATTTTAACCATTTAATAAACTGTTCAATATGCTCATTGCAGAAATCCCATGTATGTGATCCTTCATTTTCATTATATGTTACTTCCACATTATTATTTTTTAAAAATTTATAAAATTTTTCATTTTCACTTCTTAGAAAATCATCTTTGCCAACTGCCATAAATATATTTGGAATTTTTTCATTATTTTTAATCAATTCTTCAATTAGATATTCAGGATCTTTATCACTTCCAATTATGTTATTTAAATCACCAAAACAGGATTCAATATATTTTTCAGAATCAAGCACATGTTTACAGTCATCAAGAGGCTTATTTAATCTATCTGTAATTAGTGCTGATGAAATCCCTCCGATTGCTGAGAATGTTTCATTATATATTAATCCTAATCTAATAGCTCCATAACCTCCCATTGAAAAACCTGCAATATAGGTATCTTCTCTTTTATCTGATAACGGAAAGATGCTTCTTGTAAAATTAACCAATTCCTCTCCCACATAATTGGAATAATATTCAAAAGAATCAGGATTATTAATGTAGAATGAGTTGTGACAGTCCGGAAGTACAATAGCTAAATTGTTTTTCTGGGCAAATGATCTGATTTGGGTGTTGTATAGAAAAGTAGTGTTGTTTCCAAACATTCCATGAAGCAGATATAATGTTTTATATGGGGGTTTGGAAGTTGTATCTGTATTGTCTAAAAAATTAATATCATCTGCAGGTAGTATTACACTAATTGAAGTTCTTGTGTTTAATTGTTTTGATTTAAACTCTCCATTAAATAACGCCATTTTATCCCTCTTTTAATTAATCACTCTATAATCCATCCATTTTCCTGAGAAATATCTGTACACATAAAAACCAGCTCTTACAAACCAGTCTATAAACATTGCAAACCATGTTCCAATCACTCCCATTCCAAGATATAATGATAAAACATAAGCTAAACCAATTCTACAGGAAAACATAACAATGATTCCAACATACATTGGAAATTTAGCATCACCGGCACCTCTAAATGTTGATGGAAGAGAAAATGATATAGGCCATATTATTATTGAAAACAGAGTATGCCACATTATCATTTCAGTTGTTAAAGCTGCAGTGTCAGGAGATAAATTATATAATCCCAATAAATAAGGTAAAAGCCCATAAACAACCAATGATGCACCTGTAATTGATGCAAAAATCATTAAAATAATCTTTTTATTGTAGTATTTTGCCTGTTTAAAATCATTTGCACCAACACATTGAGAAATCACCACTGTTAAACCTAAATTCAATGCAAAACCAGGTAAAACCTGAAAAATAGCCAATGCATTACCAACAGAATTTGCTGCAATAGACATTGTTCCAAATGTTGAAACAAGACTTAAAACCAATATTCTTCCTAACTGAAAAAGCCCATTTTCAACACCATAGGGAATACCGACATTTAAAATATTTTTAAGCATACTCCAGTTAAATCTAAACTTTGATGATATATTAAAATGAAGCTCGTATTTGGTATTGAATGCTAAAACAGTTATAATAAGTGCTGAAAGAAATCTTGAAACAACAGTAGGAATAGCAACACCTGAAACATCCATTTTAAGATAATATATACATATTGCATTTCCAACTATATTTAAGATATCACAGACAAGAATAACTTTCATAGGCAAGTAAGAGTTACCTGTTGTTCTGAAAATAGCAGCACCTACGTTAAATATAGCTATGAAAGGAATTGAAAATGCAACAATCACTAAATACTTATCTGCATTAAACCATACACCTGCTTCAATATTTCCAAACAGCAAACTGATGATTGATGATCTGAAGATTAATATAATCAACATCAAAACAAATGAAAAAATTGCATTAAATACAAATAACTGATCAACAGATTCACAAGCTTCAGTAATTTTCTTATCACCAATATATTGTCCGGCTATTACAGCACCACCAGTGGCAAGAGCCGAAAAACTAAAAATAAGAAGCCCCATTAGAAAATCTACTAATGAAACTCCGGAAATTGCTACTTCACCTAGTGAAGCCACCATAATAGAATCAGCAAAACCTACCAACATTTCTAAAAGCTTTTCACCAATCAATGGCAGGAAAAGTAGAAGCAATGCTTTATTTGAAAATAAATATCCTTCTTTACTTCTAAATAAATCTGAAATTACACTTAGATTCATATTACTTCATCTATCTGATAATATTTAAAGAAAATCATCATTAATTAATCTGTTAATTAATTCAAACCCTTCTTTTTTAACAATAATTCCCTTTTCAACTCCTTTTTCACTAAATTCACTAACATTATCAGAAACATCTAATGTTGTAGAATAAACAACCATTGGAACATCATCACGGGTATGAGTTCCAACAGATATTGGAGTTGGATGATCAGGCAATATTGCCACTTTATAATCCTCACCTTCTAAGCTGTCTAAAATAGGCCCAACAATAAGTTCATCAATTCTTTCAATAGCTTTCACTTTCTCTTCAATATCCTGAGCATGACCTGCTTCATCAGGTGCTTCAACATGTATGAAAACTAAATCATGGTTCTTTAAGGCTTCTATACCATATTCTCCTTTAGATTTATAATCTGTATCGAAAAATCCGGTAGCTCCAGGAACTTCTATTATATCAAGACCTGCAAAAATACCAATTCCTTTAAGCAAATCCACTCCAGTAATCACAGCTCCTTTAAGATTATAAATTTCCTCAAAATCAGGAAGTTCAGGAGTAGTGCCCTGACCACATAACCAAACCATATTAGCAGGTTTTTTACCTTCACTAATTCTTTTCTGATTAATTTCATGGTTTTCAAGAACTTCCTTAGATTCTTTCATGATTTCCTTAATTTTAATGGAAATATTTTCATCCCAGGAGGTATTATCATCAATAGACTCTCCGGTTATATCATGAGGAGGCATAGTTGTTAGGTCATTTAATATTTTAGTTTCATCATTATCATCACAGGAATATACAAATAAATGCCTGTAACTAATGCCTGAATAGAATTTTCCTTTAAAATCAGGATATTTTTCTGTAAAGTATTCATTTAAAGATTCCATTAAAATTTCAGCTTCTTCAGATGTAATATGGCCTGCATTAAAGTCATCAAGCTTTCCATCTTTTTCAGTAATTGTATTGCATCTAAAAATCACATCAGTAGGTGATGTTTCAATACCC
>CAYPJH010000300.1:0-2464 GCA_964411035.1 uncultured Methanobrevibacter sp.
CACCATTTCAGGACCGGTACTATCCTTAGCAACAACTGCTCCATGACTATTTGCAAGACAACACGCACCAACCAAAGAGATTCCGCGTCCTACAGTACCAATATCTCCCTCAACACCAAATACTTTACGGGCAAAATCAACTTCGCTTTCAGTTGCATTTTTGCCTATTAAAAATCCTTTATTCGTTACTGTAATAAGAGAACCTACAATATCACTTCCAACCATAGATGAAACTTGAACATCAACATCTAAAGTGTCTTCTAAAACATTAATAGCATTCTCTTCTAAAAATGGACTAACAATAGCTCCCGTATCATTACATGCAACAATATTTCCAACAGCAGTATAATTTCCCGGGATTTTAGCTACATTAAATCCAATATCTTTCAGTTGTTTGATTTCTCTATCCAATATATGTGGAGTTACAACGATACCGTTTGAATTAGCCACAGCTAAAGATCCAATAAGGTTACTACCAGCTATTGAAGATTTAAAAACATCAACTTCTAATGCTTCTTTTAAAATTTCTATTTTATCATCTAAAAGATTGTATGGTACTATAGCTACATCATCTGTTGCTAAAATAAATACTCCCACATTAGGATTTCCAATAATATCTGTTCTTTTTAACATGGTAATTACCTCTAGACTTTTAATTATTTTTTAAATGAATATTTATTCTGCTAAAGTTGCTTCAACAACTCCCATATCATCTTTAACTGCTTTAACAGTTATTTTAGAAGGAATTTTTTGAATGCCTCTTTCCCAAATAGCATGGTTAATAGATTCATCCAATACAACTTCTTCAGCTTTCATATGTTTTGTTAAGAAGTTTTGTACCTCTCTGATAGCTCTAGGAGCTCTGATAGTCCTTTTAATTTTTTTAACATTTCTAAGTGGAATTGTATATACTCTTTCCATGAAAAACCCTCCTTATAATTTAAGGCTGTTTCTTCTCCAATGTCTAGGTTTAGGTCTGTATCTAAGTTTACGATTAGTCTTAGCATAAGCCCAGATTGGAATTCTTCTGTTTTGTTTAGTTGCTTTTGCCATTCTTAATTTTTTAGCTAATGGTTTATTTCTACTCATTATTTCACCTTTATTATACAATAATTATTATTTATATCCAATAACACGAGTTTGATAATGTTCAGGAAAAATTTCAGTTGAATCTCCGCCTAACTCATCAATTAAAGTTCTGATTTCAACCTCATAATCAGAATTATTATCTTTATTACTCTGCTCATGAGAAACTTCAAATAAATTAGAAGTAATCATTTTAATAGTTTTAAATCCGAAACTATCCAAATTTATATATTGAACATTTTTTCTATCTTCCAAACTTCTAATCTGATTTTTATTAAGTTTTGGTGTTCTATCATCACGACGAGTGCCGTCAGCAACAATTTCATAGATATTTGCCACTTCTTCGATTACACACTCATGAATAAACTTGATTCCATCATTAGGAAAACCATCTTCCATAATCATATGACAGGCTTTCTCTAAAATGCTTATATCTAAATCAATGACTTTATGTGGAAATCCAAGAGCTTTAGCTGAAATACTTGCGGGAATAAAAGAATCGTAGACTCCAAAATTAACTGTGCATAACTCTACATCAAAACCAAGTTTTTGTAAAGTAACACCCATTAATGAGCTATCCTTTCCTCCACTATATAAAACACAAGCTTTCATTAAAACTATTTCCTTGTAATTTTCATTTCTCTTTTCTGACCGGCAATTTGCTGAAGAAGTACTTTTAATTGTTCATCAGTAACTTTACCTCTAAGACTTCCAGCTTGTGCAGATTGAATCAGTTGAATTTCAATTTGTTGAACGAGCTCAGGTTTGGTTAATCTTAAATTAGCTAACCTGTTACGTGCTTCAGCAGTTAAAATCTGAGACAAAATCTGTTTTTTTTGAGCCTCAAATTTTGCTTGTGCTTCTTGTTGTTGCATTTGTTGCTGAGCCTGCATTTGCATTTGTTGTTGTGAAGCAACTTGTTGTGCTTGTAACTCAGCCATTCTTTTACGACGTATTTCATCAAGATCGCTCATATCAAACTCTCCAATTAATGTATTTAGTATTTATCTAGTTCAGGAATATCTTTAATAATTTTTCCAGATACTTTATCTAAATAAGATCTTCCTGCAGGAGTAACAACTCTTCCACCTTCAATTTTTTCAACATATCCTGCATCTTCTAACTGATGTAATGCTCCTCTAATGATAGCTCCGCTACCTTTTTTGAATTTTTCAGGACGAACTCCACGGTCTTTTTTACCACCGTAGAAAGTTCTTAAACTCATTACACCAACCGGACCATTCATGTAAACTCTTCTTAAAATAGAAGCAGTTCTAATGTACCACCAATCTGGGTTTTCAGGTTTTCTTTCTTTATGAACTCCAGTTTTTACAAAATTTGCCCATGCAGGAGGGTTAATTTTATCATTATCTTTAAA
>CAYPJH010000301.1:0-1897 GCA_964411035.1 uncultured Methanobrevibacter sp.
GGGGATCATTCGGACTATCACAAGGGGGAAATTGCACATGAAAAAGACACGTTTTGTGCGAACATTGGCAATCGCTCTGGTTCTGCTCTGTTTCGCGGGCTGCGCGCTGGCGGAATCGAGCTTTGTGGACAAGGTTGAGGCCGTCAATGGCGCCATCAACAGCTTCGCCTGGGGCCCGATCATGCTGGCTTTGCTGGTGGGCACCGGCATTTACATCACCATTCGCATTCGCTTTTTGCAGGTGGGCAAGTTTGGCTTCATCATGCGCAACACCATCGGCAGCCTTTTCAAGAAGAAGAACAGCGATGACGGCAAGAACCTCTCCCCGTTCCAGGCGGTGACCACCGCCCTGGCGGGCACCGTTGGCACCGGCAACATCGCGGGCGTCACGGGCGCGATCTTCGTCGGCGGCCCCGGCGCTGTGTTCTGGATGTGGGTTTCCGCTTTCTTCGGCATGTGCACCAAGTACGCCGAGATCGCCCTGGCGGTGAAGTACCGCGAGAAGGATGAGAGCGGCGCGTACCACGGCGGCCCGATGTACTACATCAAGAACGGCCTCGGCAAGAACTGGACCTGGCTGGCGGCCATCTTCGCCATCCTGGGCGGTCTGGCCTGCTTCGGCATCGGCAACATCGCGCAGAGCAGCGAAATCGCCGGCGCGCTCAATGGCCTGTTCGGCATGAAGCCGCTGGTTTCCGGCATCCTGCTGGCGATCCTCGTCGGCGTGGTGGTTCTGGGCGGCGTCAAGCGCATCGGCCAGGTCACTTCCTACCTGGTTCCGTTCATGTCCATCTTCTATATCCTGTGCGGCATCATCGTCATCGTGATGCGCATCGGCGACATTCCCAGCGTGCTCGGCTCCATCTTCAAGAATGCCTTCTCCTTTAAGTCCATCGGCGGCGGCATCTTTGGCTACGTCATCATGAACGCCATGCGCCAGGGCTTCGCCCGCGGCGTGTTCTCCAATGAGGCCGGCCTGGGCTCCGCGCCCATCGCCCACGCGGCTTCCTCCACCGACGAGCCCGTGGAACAGGCCATGTGGGGCGTGTTCGAGGTCTTCATCGACACCATCATCATCTGCACCATCACCGCGCTGACGGTTCTGCTGTCCGGCGTGCTGGGCACCGAGGGCGGCCTGAGCGCCTTCGCCTCCAAGGGCGCGGCGGCGGTCGCGGCCTTCAACACCATCCTGCCCGGAACCATCGGCGGCACGGTCATCCAGATCAGCCTGCTGTTCTTCGCGCTGTCCACCATCCTCGGCTGGAGCTACTACGGCCAGAGCTGCTGGGCGTACCTGACCAAGAACAACAAGGTTGTGGACGTCGTCTTCAAGGTCGTGTTCATCCTCGTCTGCATCGTCGGCGCCACCGGCTCCGGCACGCTGATGTGGGACATCTCCGACACCCTCAACGGCCTGATGGCGCTGCCGAACCTGATCGCGCTGCTGCCGCTGACCGGCGTCGTGGTCAAGCTGACGAAGGACTACTTCGACCGCAAGCAGCCCAACCTGCGCAAGTAAAACCAAACGACAGTCAAAGCGCTCTCATGTCATATTGGGAGCGCTTTGCGCATCCAGCGCGCCTTAAGGAAATCCAAAGAAAAGCTTAAGTGGTTGCCGCCTATATTTTGGGCCGGCAACCATTTATAATGCGCTCAAGGAGGGGATCAAATGTCGATCACAGATGTTTTCATCCGCTCAATGAGCGGGTATGTCTTTATGGTTCCGGGAATCCTACTGTATTTTTTGTGCCTGAAGAAATCCGGAAGGGGACAAACGTCGCGCCATATCGCGGCCGCGCTTGTGTTCTGCTACTACCTCATTGGGGTTCTGACGATGACGGGCATCGGCAAGCTCAGACCATTTTCACCGAGGCTGGCGCTCATTCCGTTTGCGGAC
>CAYPJH010000302.1:0-6749 GCA_964411035.1 uncultured Methanobrevibacter sp.
GTGCAGGTATAGGCAGTATTCCATGGTCTGTTTTAACCCTGCCTCCACCTAAAGCAACTGGCAGGCCAATAATTTTTTCCTTATCTAAATTTAACATATAATAAGCACAAACAGCACCTATTACATCTGCAACAGCATCACTTTGGCCTACTTCATGAAAATGAACTTTATCTAAAGTGGTTCCATGAACTTTAGACTCCCCTACTGCAATTCTTCTAAAAATTTCAATTGATTTTTCTTTTATCTTATCATCAATATCCAATGATTTTATTTTATCTACAAAATCATTAAAATGCATCACATCTCCCTTATCAATAATTTCCACATTACAGTAGGTAGATGCTATTCCATGTTTGTTTATTTTTTCAAATGAGACACTAACTTCCCCAAATTCATTAGCTGTTTTTTCCATAATTTCTTTTATTTTCTTCTTGTCTGCCCCCAAATCTATAAGGGCTCCGATAATCATGTTTCCTGCAATTCCAGCACTTTGTGGGTCAATAATAATAGTCATAGTATAATCTTTCCACTTTTTTAATTAATTCTATATATGATGAACTATATATTTAATTTATATTAATTTTTCATGGAATGGTTTTTTATGAGTAAGTCCAAATTAAACATTATTAAAAAGGAGGAGGGAGTTTGTATCAATAACCCTAACTTCTTTTTGGCATTTAGTGATTTTCTAGTAAGTGATGGTATTGATATTGTTGAAAATATTGATATCATTAAAGGAAATTATGATTTTGAAAGTTTAGCTCTAAAAGCAGAAGATTTCAACCAAGAAAATGAGTCCTATATTGCACAATGTACAGACAATTTAGATTTTGATTCTAAAAAGTGGGAAGATATTGAAGTATTTACATTTGCATCTAATGATGTTGAAATAGAGGATTTTACAGACAAATTAAAAGTAGCCAACTCTAAAAAAGGATTTGTAGAAGCTGAAATCAACATAAGCAATGCAGTCTACATTGATAAGATTTTATCTCCAAGAATACTTTTAAAAATATATAAGGCAGTTGTTAAAGCTAAAACATCATATTTTGATAACTTACGATTACCATTTCATATTAGAAATATTTTAAATAACAATGATTTTTTAGTAATTTTAGCAAATGCGCCGTCAGATAGTTTTGATGAGGAAAATATTTTTGAAGATAGTGTTGATATTGTAAATAATCAATACGATGAGGACTTTGATTTAGATGAATTAATAATTTCAATTTCAGATAAGATTGAAATTGCATGTGAAGATGCAGTTGAAAAACTTGCATTAGATTTTGGAATTCTTGATTATCTTGTTTCTGAAGGTATTTTAATTGGAGACTTGGTAGATGCAGGAATGGAATTGCTTGCAGGTGTGGAAGAAACTGATGAAATTCGTGAAAAGCTTGAAAAACAAATTCTCAAGTCATTATCAGATATTAATGTTATTGTACTTTTAATGGCTGCAATAAGAACTGAAGAGGATTTGTCAACAGGCAGACTTCGTGAAATTGATGTTAGTGATGATCCTGCATATTTATACACTGATGAAGTTTTAGGATTAGCTATTTCAAACCAGATTGCAGGTACAAAAGCAACATTTAATTTTAAAAGATATGATGAAGCAAAACCGGGAATTATTTCCGGCCTTGGACCTATGGTTGATGATATTTTTGCAGGCCTTATTGCAGGAAGCATGTCTAAAATATTCGAGGAATAAAAAATGGAAGATGATTACTTTAAAGACGAGAAATTTTCTCCATTAAAATCAATTTTAGGTTTACTTACATTTTCTACAATTCTACCAATCAATGTTCACACATCTCTTGAATACATGACAAAATTAACATGGTTTTGGCCATTAGTCCACTTATTCGTTGGTTTTTTGGCGGCAGGTGTAAGTTTAATTTGCATAGATATATTCCATTTAAATTCTTTATTTACTTCCATTTTCACCTATGCGTTTCTAATGATAATAACTGGATTTAACCACGTTGATGGTGTAATGGACATGGCAGATGGAGTAATGGTTTATGGAGATTCTGCTAAAAAGATAACTGTTATGAAAGACTCAATGGTTGGTGTTGGAGGTGTGATGTCAGCTATTCTTGTTGCTTTTATAACTATTGGTGGGATTTCTAATATTCTTGATTATAATTTTATTAGCGGAATTATTATCTGTGAAATGGTTGGAAAGTCTTCACTTTTAACAACTGCCCTAACATCAAAACCAATTGATGGAATTGGATCATATTTTATTAATGCAACTACAATTACCAATTATTTAATTTCAACAGTTATTGTAGCTATTTTATCCTATTTGTTAGGTGGTTTTGCAGGCCTTTTTGGATTACTTGGAGCAATACTTACAGGAGCCGTTGTAAGTATTATTGCAAAGAAAAACTTTGGAGTGGCAAATGGTGATGTTTTAGGAACTTCCAATGAAGTAGGTAGAGCAGTGGCACTTTTATTTATGGTAATAATGTTATTTTATTAAGTGATTTTTATGAATGTTAATGTTTTAAGATTAGATCATAGATTAAAAAGAGATACTCGTATTACAACCCATGTATGTTTAACAGCACGTGCATTTGGAGCAAGTAAGATTTATTTAGCTGGAGAAAGGGATAATAAACTTATGGATAATGTTCGTGACATTGTAAGCCGATGGGGAGGAGGATTTGAAGTAGAGTATACTGATAGTTATATGAATATTATAACTGATTGGAGAGATAATGGTGGAAAAATAGTTCACCTGACAATGTATGGTTCTCAGGCTCATGAAGTTGCACCGGAAATTCGAGAAACAGGTGATGATATTTTAATCATTGTAGGAGGGTCTAAAGTTCCAACAAAAGTTTATAAAAATGCTGACTGGAATGTGTCAGTTACAACACAACCTCATTCTGAAGTATCTTCTCTAGGTGTGTTCCAGCATTTATTGATGGATGGAAAAGAGTTTGATTTGGAATTTGAAAATCCCGTTTTTGAAGTTATTCCAACCGCACACGGAAAAAATGTAAATATTCATAATGAAAATAAAAAGTAAGCTATTAATTAAGTCAAATAGTCATCAAGTCTTTTAATTACTTTTATTTTTTCTTCTTTTTTTATTTTTGCTTCTTCAATAGCTTCACGCAGAGTATTTATTGAGTTATCATAAACGTCTCTATCAACAGGGTATGGAAAACCATCTTTGCCTCCATGGGTAAAGCTGTATTTTACAGGATCTTCCCAACTTGCAGGTTCTCCATAAACCAAATCAGAGATTAATGCAAGAGCTCTTATCTTTTTAGGCCCTATTCCGTTTAGTAAAATCAGGTCTTCATATTTTTCGGGCTGTATTTCCCAAGCGGCTTTTAAAACTTCAAATTCTTTATCTGACAAATCTGTATCAAGGACAGGGTGGTGTTTAGGCATTGTAAAGTCAGTTAAAAGTGCCTGATTATTTTTTCTTTTAAAATATTGTCTTAAATGATAAGGATTGTCATTTATTAAGTCAACACTTATTTTTTGAGCTTCCTTACTTTCTTTATGAGCCATATTTAATGTTTGGGGATTTTTAATATCGCATGAAATTCCGGAATGTGGGTCTTCTAGAAATTCTGTAAATCCATTTCCCATCCAATGGTAACGTCTTGCATATTTATTTTCTCTGTTTAAACCTTGCTGAACTACTGCCCAGTCTCCCTTTTCTGTTATGAAAAAATTGTGCTGATATAATGTATAATTATCTTGAATGCAGGAATTATCGATTTTAGCAGTTAATTTGCTTGCATTTACCATATTTTCTATTAAGCTATCTTTGAGGTTGAAAATATCTCCTGCATGCTGAATTCCTTTTGGGGTTTTTCTAGATTTGGTTCCTTTACCTCCACTTAGGTAAATTCCATGTTTTTCCGCGTCCAATGAATGTTTCAGCGCTCCTAATGTTGTAGTTGTAGTTCCTGAAGAATGCCAATCAAAACCTAGAACACATGAGAATGCCTGAAACCAGTAGGGATTTGAAAGTCTGTTTAAAAATTCCTTTTGGCCATAATCATTAATTATAACTTCTGCAATAGCTCCAGATAGTTTGACCATTCTTGTAAAAAGCCATTTTGGAGGATGGCCTCCATGAAGAGGTAAGTTGACTACTCCTTTTCGTTGCATATTATTTGTTTGTTTTAACTTTATTTAATAAAATGGCCAAGAGCATTTGAAACGTAATATTTTAAATTAATAAGTTTATTTATATTTTGACATCAATATTCAATTTAATTTGTAAAATTAACTTCATTTAAAAGATATACTTTAAAAATACTCCTTTTAATTTAATATTATGAGTGTTAAAGCATATATTATAAGAAATGTTGAAATAAATATGGATGATGAACATATTATTTTTAAAAAAATTTTGGATAATGAACCTTTATTTAATTTATGGCGAAATTCAAGAATTTTTGAGATGTTTATGGAATATGGGTGTGATTTTTCAAACAATGATTCCATAGGGGAGATTATGATATCCAGATGTGATTGGATGGATTTTAAAAGAGATTTTAAAAATGAAGGTTGGAGTAAGGAAGATTTGGATATTTTAAATAAAATTAATGATGAATTAAAAGTAAAGGAAGATATTTGGTGTGAATGTTTTTAGTTAAACCAAACATTAATAAACTATTTGAAATAAAAATATTATTGTTATAAATTTTAACATTATTTATTTTATATTTTTATTAGGAGGATATTTTATTATGGCAATTAATAAAGGAGATTTTGTAAAATTAAACATTACTGGAAAAATTAAAGAAACTGATGAAGTATTTGATACCACTGTTGAAGAGGTAGCTAAAGAAGCTGAAATTTACGAGGATAAAAAAGTTTACGAACCTCTTGTAATTGTTTTAGGAAGCGATCAATTACTTCCAACTCTTGAAGAGGAAATTGAAAAACTTAATGCTGGAGATAGTAAAACTATTGAAGTACCTTGTGATGATGCTTTTGGTCAAAGAAATTCTGATTTGGTTAAATTAATTCCAATGAAAGATTTCAAAGAACAAGGATTAAAACCTTTTGCAGGAATGCCAATTAATTATAATGGTATGAATGGAATGGTATTATCTGTAAAAAGTGGTAGAGTTCGTGTTGATTTCAATCATCAATTTGCAGGCAAAGACTTAGTTTATGATGTTGAAATAATTGATATAATTGATGATGATGAAGATAAAATCAAAAGCATGATCAAGTTATACTATAATTCTTATCTTTTAAACATTGATGATGTAGAAGTTGAAATTGATGGAGAAAGTGTCAATATTAGATTAGGTGAAATTACCAAATTCGATTCAAAACCATATTCAGATATAACTATGATGAGATTCCAAGTTTCAAATGTTATAATGGAAAACATGGATTTCAACTGTGTTAATTTCATTGATAGTTTTTATGAAAAAGAAGAAAAAGAAGAAAAAGAGGAGTAAATAACTCCTAAATACTTTTTTTATTAGCTACTGCAACTATTCCAGGAATATTTTCAACTTTTAACTTAAACATAGCTTCAATTCCTTCATTTTCAAATAGAACACACTCTTTTTTTAAAACTTTACTTGAAAGAAGCGCTGCAACAGGAGGAGTTATTACAAATATTGAATTATTTTTATAAAGTTCTTCTTTTGTTGAGTCACTTAAAGAACCTTTACCAATATGAATTTTAACACCATGTTCACTTAAAAAAGGAATGGTGCTTTCGATTTCTTCTTTATTGCTGGTTGTGGGACTTATTCCGGCTTCACTAACTGCAGTGTGCATTATAGCAATCCCTTCTAAATCAAAAGGAACCTTATTTTGTTTAATTAATTCAACTAATTGTGGAAGAACGGCATCGCGGCCAGTGTATATCTCTCCACTTATTAAAACTTTATCCCCAACATTTAATTCAGTTATTTTGTTGTTATTGGTGGGGGTTATTATTTTTTTCATAATTATAATTTATATTTCAATTATAATAACTAATTTTCTAAGATATATAGTAAATATTATTAACTTGTTAAAATATAAGGACTATTAATAAAAAATTTGCTAGGTGATTTCAATAAGTATTTTTGATAATATTAAAGGAAAATTAACTCATCAAAAACAAGCTTTGCAGATTCAAAAAGAGATAATTAACTCTATAAAACAAGGAGATTCATTTCAAAATATTATTAAGGACAATAAAGAAATAGTTGTTAAATGGTATCATGAAGGACAGTGTGGAAAAGATCTCTATTCTAATTTTTACAATCAACTAAATAAGTTAGTTAACAATGATTTAATTAAAGAAGATTTAAATACAGTTATTGAATCTATTAAAGAGTCAAAACATTTTTCAACCAATATTCAGAATCTTCTTTTATTTAACGCACCAAATGAAGTTTATCTTTGGTATTTAAAGGGTAGAGATGGAGATAAAAAATTTGAATTGCTTTATAATGCAGTAAAACAGTATGCATTTGAGGATATTATAAAACATGATGAAAAAGTATTGTCTAAACTTTTAAATGAAGGTGCAGATTTGGAAGCTGCATTAAAATCACCTAAAGTATTTTCTACAAAACAGGAATTTAAAAATAATTGTTATGGCTCTTTAAAACCAGCTATTGAAAAACACTCAAAAAAATCAATAATCGAAGGACTTAAAAAAGGCAAACTTTTCAACGACTTAATGGAAAGTGGAGATATTTATAACACTCCAAATGAAATTATGGAGTGGTATAAACAGGGAAGAAAAGGTAATT
>CAYPJH010000303.1:0-2168 GCA_964411035.1 uncultured Methanobrevibacter sp.
ATTATTTTATTATATTATGTGATATAATGTTAAATGCTAATAGCTATGTTACAAAAGATGAAGGAATTGGAGGAACTATTAGAAATCAGTATGAAGATTTTTATGTTGAAGAAATCCCTGATTTGACTCCAACAGGTGAAGGACCAAATATTTGGATTTGGATTGAAAAGATAGGCAGAACCACACTTGATGTTGTTTTAGATATTTCCCGTGATTTACATGTTTCCCGTAAACGAATGGGATTTGCAGGAATGAAAGATAAAAAAGCTAAAACACGACAATGGATTTGCATATCTAATATGGAGTCCGAATCACAAATGGAAGAAGTTAAGGCTTTGGATATTTATAAGACTGATTTTTTAAAAATTACAAGAGGCCAAAAAAAGCTTAGAATGGGTCAGCTTAAAGGAAATAAATTTAAAATTCTAATTAAAGACTTAGATGATATAGAAGAATCTTCAATTGTTGCAGATAATGTTCTTCAGCAATTAAAGATTACTGGTGTTCCCAACTATTTTGGATGGCAGCGATTTGGAAAACCAAGAACAAATACTCATTTAGTAGGCGAGGCACTTGTTCAAAATGATTTAAAGGAAGCTGTTAGAAGATACATTGGAAATCCAACAGATAATGAACATCCGGAAAATCAGGAAGCTAGAAGAGCCTATGATGAAGGAAATCTTGAAAAATCTTTAGAGTTGATGGGTAAAGGCATGCGCTATGAAAAAATGATGCTGAAGGAATTAATCAAACATTCAAAAAAAGGAGAAATCACAGATAAAGCATATAAAAGAGCATTATACGCACTTCCAAAACCTCTTCAAAGAATGTTTGTCCATGCATATCAGTCATTTTTATTTAATGAAGCAGTTAGCAGAAGAGTGGAAATGGGAATAAACTCCTATGTTGAAGGAGATATTGTTATTGATAATGAAGAACATATTGTTCGAGATAAAACTCCAGAAGAATTAAATGAAATGATTTTAAACTTTGAAGCAAATCCAACATCACCGTTATATGGTACAAAAGTCCCATTTGCTGAAGGATCTGTTGGAGAAATGGAAAAAGATATTTTAAACAATTATAATTTGGAAAAATCAGACTTTGAAGTTCCAAAAATGCCAAAAATTGGAAGTCATGGTCTTAGAAGAGCTATGAGGTTTAGAATATGGGACACTGCAACTAGTGTAACCGATGAAGGACTTTTAGTTGAATTTTCAATAAACAAAGGTTCTTATGCAACAGCAGTTTTAAGAGAAATCATGAAAAAGGATGTGGTTTAATGATTATTAAAGCAAGAAATATTGGTAAAGGCATTGGTAAAGGAGAACTGATTATAAGTAATGAACCAATAAGTTTTTTAGGTGGAGTAAACCCTGAAACTGGGGAGATAATTGATCCAAACCATGAACTTAAAGGGGAAATAATAAAAGATAAAATACTTTTTATTCCGGGAGGCAAAGGATCCACTGTTGGCTCTTATGTAATATTTCAGATGAAGAAGAACAAAACTTCTCCAAAAGCAATAATATGTCTTGAAGCAGAACCAATAATTGCCACAGGTGCAATAATGTCAGATATTCCAATGGTAGATTCTCCAGAAGATACCAGTAATTTGGTAAATGGCGCTATTGTTGAGGTAAATGGAAATAACGGTACAATTGAAATATTATAAAAATATTAAAACCAGGTACAAAAGCAAAGATTAAAGCACTGCCACAATTGAAATATTATAAAAAAAATATTAAATGGAGGATTTTAGATGGAAATTGTAATAAACAATATTAATATTTTAAATCCCAACAAAGATGTTTTTCATGGAAGTATCTTAATTAAAAATGGGATTATAGAAGAAATTTCAAAATCTAACATTAAAAAATCTAATGGTATGGAAATTGATGGAGAAGATGATTTTTTATTACCTGGATTTATCGATTTACACACTCATATTCTAGCTAAAGGTTTTCACAAACAGGAAAACATGGCAAACCCTTTATCAATCCATTTCTACAATGGAGTTCCCCATTCACTTCAAACAATAAATGCGGGAGTTACAACAATCAGAGATTGTGGATCTGCAGATTTGGGCCTTAAAATAGCTCAAAAGGAAAATCTGTTTACAGCTCCTAAAATGGAGATTTCAGTAACACCTCTACTTACAACAGGGG
>CAYPJH010000304.1:0-1561 GCA_964411035.1 uncultured Methanobrevibacter sp.
ATTCCAACTAAAATTTAAACTGCACCTGAGGACTCTAAATTCTATATAGTAAGAAAACAGAAAGCAAGAGGAGAAATTACAATCCTAGCTAGGTCAATTCACTCTCCTCACTAGAAGGACATTGATTCCATGTTGCAATGCCAAGCAAGTACCACTAATAAAGTGCCAATACATCATGCCTAAAATTGAATCAGACCACACTTAACAAAAATAAAAATATTAATATTGGTCTATGACCATGGTATCCACTGTATCCAAATATAAAAGTCTATTGTATATTGGAAGATAAAAATCAGATGATTCAATTTGAAAACAGATGATCCAATTCTCTACTTTTTAGTATTCACTTTCCATACAGGAATTGTAAAAGGATCAGTGCAGTAGTTGTGTCTTGAGAAAATTATAGTGAGGAGCCTCAAATAATTTTGGGATGAGTATAGAGACCAAAAAAAAAGTATGTTTAGTGGATCTAAAATGAATAGCAGAAGAGACACAAGATGACTATTAATTTGATATTCAGTCTACACACAGCTGTCAACATTGTAATTAATTGCACTGTTTTCCATTCTTATAAGTTTTCTTCAAGCATAGAGTCTCACAAGTACCATAAACTAAGTACAGAACTTAGACTGAAAAGTGAGTTTTTGTGGTGTCACTAAAGGGAAATATGCTTTATGGCACAATTAGGACTGAAGGATTCATTTCCCAGACAATTGCTGAAAGTGGTCTTTTCAAAATATTTTCATTAGTAGAAGATCATTTTTCTGGCTATTACCATTTAAGGCTTCCTAAACTCAAGACTGTTTGAGACTCATGTAAATCACACTCAATGTCTCAAGTAGGAAAAATAAGAGAGTACAAGACAGATCCATAATTTCACTTTGAATAAGTAGAAGCCTCCTTTGACATTAGACTGCAACCCCAGATTCTGTGGGCCCAAATGTGCTTCCTTCCCTTTATTTCCATTGTGCTGATCTGAAGCACACTAACTTATGGACTTCCAAGATGCCTAGTCATAGTCTTAATCCACCTCCTGGGAAGCCCTAATTAGAACTCAAATGCATCCTTCATCTACTTCCAGACGTTCTGCTTTCCCGAAGTTCTTTGAAGTCTTTTGTCACTGGAGATTACCTCTTTTCATTGTGGATGTTTATCTCATTTTATGCTTCTCTTTGACTGTTACTTTAATTCATTGTGGGTAAAATAGACTTGTATATTTGAAGATACAGATCTCTAAGTCATATAGTTAGCTTAGTTTATGGGCTTATAATACACAATAAAAAATGTTCAATACATTTTAATATGAATTTAGATCCATGATTAAAATTGGAGGAAATAAAATAGGCTTCATTAGGATGTAATTCTGCACTACAAAATTTCATTGTTTTTCACAAAGGATAAGAATTTTGGAAGATAACATGACACCAAGAAAAAGAATCACTATTTTTTATATATAGTTGTGCTTGAAAGAGAATAATTATGTCACCATAAATTGATGTTATAATATAAAACAAAAAGCTTTATAACCAAGTTCTCTTTATTTTTGACAAAACATATTTGA
>CAYPJH010000305.1:0-1801 GCA_964411035.1 uncultured Methanobrevibacter sp.
TCAACCTGCACCAGCGCTTCGAGTCGATACACCCATTCCAAGATGGCAATGGTCGTGTAGGTCGCCTTGTGATGTTCAAGGAGTGCTTGGCAAATGGCTATGTGCCATTCATTATTACCGAGGAACTCAAAATGTTCTACTGTCGCGGTCTGCGTGAGTGGAATAACCTCCGAGAATACCTTCTCGACACCTGCCTGGCGGCACAAGACAACTACAAAGCTGTGCTCGACTACTTCAAAATAAAGTATTAAGAAGCTGTTTAAATTTATGAGCACTCTTTTCTTACAGCATCTTTTCGGCCATTTTTGTCCTTGAATTTTTTTTCTTCGTTTTCTTGCCTCGGCATAGCCCGTTCAAGCCCGGCTCTGCTCTCACCTACCTCAGAGGTCTGCGAGACGCAGCCTGCGGAGGTGAGCGTAGCGAGCCTCCGCCGCCCCTACGCGGGCGGCTCGCGCGGGCCAAAGGCCCACCAACCTAAGAGGCCTGTTTTTGCATTTGGTTTGAGAACGTGACTGTCGCTGCTCGGCGACAAGTCCTTCCCGACCAAACCGTTATTCGGATTGGTTCCGAACTTTCAGCCATTTCATCCTCCGTTTTGCACATTGGGTCTGATGCTACAAATAAGCCGGATCGTATTATGCAATTCATGCTTAATGTTACATATTTGCAAAAATAAGCTATATCACGACATGCTTATTTTGACATAATTGTTGTTTTAACCGATTTTTAGCTTTATATTTGTGCTAAACTTACAGCTATGAAGATTGAGACGGCTTATTTGAAAGAACAAATTCTGTTGAGAATGCGATTCGACAATCCGTGGTGGGCTGAGAATGTCATTCCGGCAGATTATCACAACATGAGACACCGCCTTTATCTCGATATGTTTTACCCGCTTATCACAGATAAAACAATTCGAAGAGGTGTCATTTTAATGGGGCCCCGGCGTGTCGGAAAAACCGTCATGTTGTTTCATTCGATTGAGAGGTTGATCGAGAGCGGCATCAATCCCCAAAAGATCATCTATCTCTCCATCGACACCCCCATTTACAATAATATTTCGTTAGAAGAGCTGTTCGCTTTGGCCAGAGAGGCATTGAAACAACCCGATTCGACAGATGGCTACTACGTTTTTTACGACGAAATCCAATATCTCAAAAATTGGGAAGTTCACCTCAAATCGTTAGTCGACAGTTATCGAGACGTAAAATTCGTCGCATCGGGCTCGGCGGCAGCAGCTCTGAAGATGAAAAGTAATGAGAGCGGAGCGGGTCGATTCACCGATTTCATGCTGCCTCCGCTGACATTCAACGAATACATTCATCTGCTCGACCTGGATCACCTGATCACTCCGGCCAAAATATCCTGGCAGGGGCGGCTGCTCGAATCGTTCGACACGATCGACATCGATCTCCTGAACAAGCATTTTCTGAATTACATCAACTACGGCGGTTATCCGGAGATCGTCTTTTCGGAGAGAATACAATCGAATCCGGGACAATTCGTGCGGCACGACATTGTCGACAAGGTATTGCTGCGCGACCTGCCAAGTCTCTACGGCATTCAGGACACGCAAGAGTTGAATCGGCTCTTCATCCATATCGTCTACCGGTCGGGAGGCGAATTTTCGTATGACGACCTATCTAAAGAGTCGGGAATCAGGAAGGAGACCCTGAAAAGGTACATTCAGTATTTGGAGGCAGCTTTTTTGATAAAGGTTGTTTACAAAGTGGATGTCAATGCGCGGCGAATGCAACGGGTGACGACATTCAAAATCTATCTCACGAACCCTTCGCTGCGC
>CAYPJH010000306.1:0-4769 GCA_964411035.1 uncultured Methanobrevibacter sp.
CTTCTAATCCGAAGACCCCGGGTTCAAATCCCGGCGGGTCCGTCTACTTAAACTTTTTTTTTAAAAAAATTTTTCAATTACTCAAAATATCTTTTTTTAATTGGGCTTGTAGCCTAGTCTGGAAGGGCGTAAGACTCCTAATCTTAAGATCGAGGGTTCAAATCCCTCCAAGTCCGTTTTTTTATAAACTTAAAACTTATTTTAAAAAAAATATAATTTTATACATATATTTCATGATTATAATAACACCACCTCCACACACAAAACATTTAAATATGTTCATATGAATATATATTCATATGACTTCAAAAGACATATGTGAAATTAAAGGTATCAAAACAGAATTAATTGATGAGATATCGCAAAATATGAAAGACGATGACATAATTCAAAAAACATGCGACTTATTTAAAATATTAAGTGATCCTAATAGAATAAAAATAATATTAGCATTAGATATTCATGAATTATGTGTCTGTGAACTATCACAACTATTAGATATGAGCCAATCAAGCGTATCACATCAATTAAGACACTTAAGAAATAGCAATATTGTAAAATTTAGAAAAGAAAATAAACACATATTTTATTCATTAAATGATGAAAATATAATAAATATCTTAAAAGAAGGAGAAGAATATGGGGCATAATCATCACGACCACGACCACAATCATGATCACGATCATGACGAATCATGCAGCAGTAACGGAGGATGTGCCTGCTGTGATGGAGATATATTAGAACATATCGATCAAGCAGAAGAAAAAATATCAAAAAAACCATTACGAATATTTGCAGCAGGTATCGTAATTATAGCAATTGGATATTTAACTGAATTATTTAGTATAACACAACCAATTATAAGTCAAATTATATTTCTAATTTCAGCATTATATGTTGGACACAATATAATTATCCACGGATTAAAAGAATTAAGCCATGGAAAAGTAAAAATAGAACTTTTAGTAACAATAGCTACAATCGGTGCATTTCTCTTAGGTTCTGGTGAAGAAGGTGCACTATTAATGGTGTTATTCTATCTTGGAGAATATCTGGAAGAATATTCATTAAATAAATCAACAAAATCAATTGTTAAACTTGTTAAATTAACTCCAAACACAGCTATGGTTAAACATGGCGACCATGAACATGAAAAAAATGTAAATGATATTAAAGTTGGAGATGTAGTCATCGTAAGACCTGGAGACAAAATTCCTGTAGACGGAATAATTGTAAAAGGCCAGACTTCAGTTAATCAAGCATCAATCACCGGTGAAAGCCTTCCAGTATCAAAATCAATAAATGATGAAGTTTATGCATCAACTATAAACGAAGAAGGTTACATTGAAATAGAAGTAAATAAAAAATCTGAAGATACTATCTTTGCTAAAATTGTTGAATTAATTAAAAATTCAGAGCAGAATAAAGCTAAAATCGATGTATTTATAGATAAATTTGCAGAAGTTTACACTCCTATTGTTGTAGTTCTCGCAATTTTAGTAGCAATTATTCCAACTATTCTTGGTTATTCAATTTATGAATGGACATACAGAGCACTTACATTGCTTGTAATAGCTTGTCCTTGTGCATTAGTTATTTCTACTCCTGTTTCAATAGTATCTGCAATTACCAAAGGAACCAAAAACGGGATTATAATTAAAGGTGGTGAATTTGTAGAAGAGCTTTCAAGAATTAAAGAAATATTATTTGATAAAACAGGAACATTAACTGAAGGCAATCTTGAGATAAGTGAAATTAGCACCCAATCAGATTATGATAAAGATCAACTAATAGAAATTGCCTGTTCAATTGAATCTCAATCAAACCACCCGATTGCAAATACCTTTAATGAATATAGATTAGAACATAACATTGAACTTTTAGAAGTGACAAACTTTGAATCAATAGTAGGTAAAGGATTGAAAGGTACAATAAATGATATAACCTATTATATTGGTAAAAATACCTTATTTGATGCTGATGTAAAAACTAATGGTGGAACAGAAGTAATTATTGGAACTGACAGTGAAGTGTTAGGTGCAATTACATTAACTGATAAAATAAGGGATGAAAGTAAATCTACAATAAAAAGTTTGAAAGAACTTGATATTAAAACAACAATGATTACTGGAGATAATGAAAAAGTAGCAGAAAATGTAGCAAATAAATTAAATTTAGATAATTATCATGCAGATTTACTGCCTGAAGATAAAGTAAAAATTGTTGAAAATTCTGTTTTGAAATATAAGGATGTGGCTATGGTTGGAGATGGTGTTAATGATACTCCTTCACTTGCAATGGCTAATGTAGGTATTGCTATGGGTCTTGAAGGTGCTGATGTTGCAATCGAAACTGCAGACATTATTCTACTTGAAGACAAGCTATCAAAAATCACACTTTTAGTTAAACTTGCCCGTAAAACTATGGGTAAAATTAAATTTAATGTAGCATTTTGTTTAACTGTAAAAGTAATCTTAATGATTCTTGGAATTCTAGGTTTCATTAATCTTTGGGAAGCAGTTTTAATAGGAGATATGGGAATTACATTAATAGTTGTTGGAAATTCCCTTCTACTTGCAAAATAAATCTAAAGTAGCTACATTCTCACTTTTTCTTTTTTTTAAATCCTGATTAAAAGATATTTTTCCATATTGGCCTCCGCCACCTGGAATAATATCTAATGTTTTATTTCTAAATCCTTCAATTCCCGGAGCAATAGCTTCATCTACCTTTTTAATATCTTTAATAGGCGTGTTAATTAGAACTTCAATTTCCGTTCCAAAATTATCGATTAACTTTTGCCATTTGCCCTGAACAGTTTTTGTTGTAACTCCTTTATCATAAACTGATGAAATTAATTCTGCTAAAGGCATTAAATGAACATATGGAGGTCTGAAATCAGGATGTTTCGGTTCATCATAATCTGCAATCTCAGAAATCCTAAAATCAACACCTTTTTTTATTGTTCCACCGCAACTACATTTCATTTTCATATCTTTAGCAATTACCGGATCAACTAATTTAAAGCATTTAGTACATGCTGTCATATGATACTTTCCAAGGTTAGGTATCATTCCATAGTTTGCTTTAACATCATGATTTTTTATTGCCTTTTTGATGGATGAGTAGGAAATATCTTCAAGCTCTATCTGATTAAACTCACGGCCTAACCTGTGAGGCCATGGTGAATGTGCATCGGAATTAGTTAAAAAAGTAAAATCTTTAAGTTCAGATACTGTATCTGCCATGAAAGTATCTGCTGATAAACCAAGTTCCACAAAATCAGGTTTTGCCCCATAACAATCATAGACACTATTAAACTTTTTATACATTCCAGTCCATGGAGTGAATGCATGTGCAGGGCCGATTAAACAATCATAATCCTTTACCAGATCCCTAAGTTCTGCACCGGTGTATGGTGCTCTTGGTCTCCCATCAGTAGTTTTATTTTTTGATATTAACTTATCTGAAATCTCACGAGCTATTTCTAAAGAAGGAATCATGATTAAATGATGGATACGATTTTTTCCCTCAACTTCAGTTGTTATTATAAAATCCATATCATCATAAGAATAAATTCCCTCACCAGTTTCAGTTGTAGTTTCTTCTATAATATCCAACCAGCCCGGATGAAGTCCATCTCCAGTTCCTAAAATTTGCAATCCTTTTAATTTAGATTTGGGAGCCATATTTTTAATTAACATGTCCTTTGAACTGGCCATTGAAAAACAGCTATGAACATGAAAATCAGCATTAACTAACATAAATAAAGATTGTAAAAATAAGTATATTAATTTTGTTAAATTATGTTTCATCCTAAAACATTGAAAAAAACCGTCAATAGTTGAGCAACGAAAGTCCAATTGTTTCTTTTTGCAACTTCTTGAACTAGTTCGAGGTCAAAACCAGCATAATTTCCACTGTCATCTTTATATCCGTAAGGTGGGAATTCTGCATCAAAACCTACAACGAAAGTAGTTTCATCATTAGAATCGTTAGAAGACCCATCTAACATGTCAGAACCTAAAACTACTGCTATAATAACTATTATTACATGATAGCAGCAATAATTCATATTTTCTTTTTATCCATAATACTATCCTAAATTAATTCATTGATTTTTAAAAAATATAGTTTATATAGAGAAAATTCTTCTCTATGATAAATTTTATAATTTTAGATATTTATTTATTATTACTATGGATTAGAAAGAATAATAAAAAAAAATTAATGTTTAAAAATATCTTCAATTTTAACATCAAAATATTCAGCTATTCTAAAAGCTAAATCAAGAGATGGGTCGTACTTATTTTTTTCAATAGCTATAACTGTTTGTCTTGTAATATTAAGAGCATTGGCCAAATCTTCTTGGGTTAAATCATTCATAGCTCGATAGACTTTAAGTTTATTTTCCATATTAATCAACAGTTTAGTATTTGTTTTTATAATATTGTCTTGTAATCAAGTTAATTATAAACATAAGCACAGCTATTAAAATTAAGAGATATGCTGTATTTAAATAGCCAGGATAGACATTTCTTAATGTTAAAAGTCCTATAGCCATGTATACAATAATAGCAACAGTTATTCCAATTGTAGCTACAGCTGCCTTCTCATCAATGATTTTTGTTCTTTCATCTTCGATTGTACGACCTTGTCTTTTTGAGAAAAATTCATTAATCTCATCAAAGTCTTTTATAGCTATTAAAGCCATTATTATGACTATTACTAAAGATGCAATGTACATGTATATATTTCCGCTTATTAG
>CAYPJH010000307.1:0-1765 GCA_964411035.1 uncultured Methanobrevibacter sp.
GTTTTGCCCTTTGTTCCTGTGATTGCAACCGTTTTCAGCTCCTTGGCGGGGTTTTTGAAAAACTCAACGCTCATCAGTGCCAAAGCAAGTCTGGTGTTCTCAGTTTTGATGAGGGCAACATTGTCGGGAGGAACAAAATCAAGCTCATCACTGACGATAAGAGCAGAGGCACCCTTTTCAACGGCAGACTGAGCATATTTGTGTCCGTCAGAACTATAACCTTTTAGACAAACAAAGGCAGTGCCCTCGGTTACCTTGCGTGAGTCATATACAAGATCGCTTATTTCGGGATTTAGGTCAATTATAGCTTCATATTCTATTGTTGAAATTATATCCTTTAATCTCATAGGTGTGCGTCCTTTCAGATTTATATAAAATATTATACCAATATTTACCGAGATTTACAACTCAATATGCTTAAAAAGATAAATTTGCCTAATTGGTTATTTTTTACTATAAAATTTTAAGAAATCTTAAACAGGAATAAATTTCTAACTTCCAACAGCCATAGCTTTAGGGCAAAACTGAGTGTATATTGGTCAAACCATTGTTAAAATTCACTAAAGACCGATAGGGAATGTTCACAAAAACAAAAGATGATTTTTATGCAAAAGATAAAATAATCAGATTATACTCGTCAAAGTCAACAAAAATATAGCTCATTTTTAACAATGTAGATAAAAAGTACAAAGGTAGTTGAAATTTCTTTAGCTTTTTGGTATCATTTATGTAGACGAACTAAGGTACATTTGTACATTTGCACCAAAGTTCTTCGGTGTCCGAAAAGGAAAATAATTTTTTAGAAAGAGGGATTATTCCAATGAAAAAGATTATTGCCATTCTTTTGGCAGGAATGATGACAGCTACTGCTCTCGCAGGCTGCGGTGGCGGTGGCGAAGAGTCAGGCAGCAAGGCTGATGATTCAGCAGCAAAAGAGTCTTCAGGCGCAGCTATCGAAGGCTCAAAGGTTGATGTTTCATATTTTGGTGATGAGGACAACATCAAGCTCACAGTTTGGACTCCTGACGCATCTGTAAGTCTTGTTAAGAAACAGATTGAAGAGTTCAAGAAAATGTATCCTGAAAAGAAGATGGATATCAAGGTTGCTGCACAGGGTGAGGGCGACGCAGGTACACAGGTACTCAACGACGCTTCTGTTGCTGCCGATGTATTCAGCTTCCCCAGCGATCAGCTCAACAAGCTTGTTGATGCAGGCGTAATGGCTCCTGTTGCTTTTACAGAGCAGGTTACAGCTAACAACATTGAGGATACTGTTAAGGCAGGTACTTTGAAGAACGAAAAAGGCGAAGATACACTCTTTGCTTATCCTCAGACAAACGATAACGGCTACTACCTTGTTTATGATAACACAGTAGTAACTGCTGAAGATGCTAAAACTCTTGAGGGTACTCTTGAGGCTTGTAAGAAAGCCGGCAAGAAGTTCATTATGAACGCAGGCGACGGCTTCTATGCTTGCACATTTGCTTTCACAGCAGGCGTAAAGATTGACGGCTTTGAGAAAGACGGAATTACTCAGAAGTTCACTGAGTATGATGAGGACGAGGCTGTTAAGACTCTCCAGGCTTTTGCTAAGCTCATAAAGAAGTACAAGGGTACTTTCACATCACTTGATGTTGCAAACATCAACTCAGGATTTAACACAGGTACTTGCGGCGCAGGTATCGACGGCGCTTGGGATACAGCTTCCAACGAGAAGGCTCTCGGCGATAAGTTCGGTGCTGCTAAGCTTCCTACAATCAATGTA
>CAYPJH010000308.1:0-1558 GCA_964411035.1 uncultured Methanobrevibacter sp.
TATTCACTAATGGAGGTAGAGGGGAGGCCTGCCCTTTCTCTGAGACAAACCATGTAATATTAGCTTAGTCTTGTCTGTACTATATATAAAGTTATATAAAGCATAAAAAATAAAATGGAGACTTGTGATGTAGAATCAAAAGAAGTACAAACATTTCAAGTAGGTCACTGAAATTCCAGTGTTGGAGTCAGAAGATACTGCTTTATCACAACAATTGTCAATGTGTGAAGAGTTAATAAAAGTATCATAAAAAAGGGGAAAAAAGGTATTTTGAGAGAGATTTGGAAACTTGAATTAAATGGTAATAAAATAAAATAAAAACTGTAAAATCTACAGGTAATTTTCCACATGGTTGAATTTGGAGTAGTTTGAAAGCTGCAGAAAATAATTTATAAAAAATGCCAAAGCATGAGACCTCCAAAGCCATGCACAAGAGAAATATAAAATAGGAGAAGGGCATAAATAGTTGAACAAGCATATGTGTGATAAGGCAAGGGTCATTTGGGGTGGAGGAAGCCCCGGGCTTCATGTGCATGGAAACGTTTATCCTCTAGGCCAGCCCCCATCCTGGCCCAGCCACTCCTCTTCCTTTGCTGAATTGGGTTGTGCCCTATTTTCTTGTATGGCATTGTCCATTGATCACCAAGGTACCACTTGGAATTTTCTCCTCTATGTACACTTATTTCCTGGGAGTTTTGTGGGGTGAGTTCTGGCAGAGGGGTTGGCTTGTGTCCCCCCGCACCCCCCACACAGCTTCATGGAGTCTTCTTTTGTTTTGAGCCACAGAGAGCTCTTTGGAGAGCTACAGAAATACAGACACACACCTAGTTTTCCTGTGGACTTGACGCACCACATTGAGCAGGTGAATCCAATCTCTTTGTCTGTTTCCTTGATTTTTAATAGAAAAGTGATTGCATCCCTAACTGTGAGCATTAGAGTCAATTACCCTGATACCCTAACTTTAGCTCCAGTCAGTGAAACAAAAATCTCTGGGGAGTACTCTCACGCATTAGATTTATGAAGCTTGCAGGGAGGTTCATAGATGTTATGACTAGTATAAAATAAATGTTAATGGACCAAGGTCTTGAGTACATATCATACATTTGTATTCTGGCTTTTATATATTTTTAGAGGCTTGAAGAGTTCCTTTTTTTTGGTACTTGGGATTGAACTCAGGAGCACATAACCACTGAGTCATATCCCTAGTCCTATTTTGTATTTTTATTTAGAGACAGTGTCTCACTGAATTGCTTAGCACCTCAACTTTGCTGAGGTTGGCTTTGAACTCACAATCCTTCTGCCTTAGGCTCCCAATCTGCTGGGATGGCAGACATGTGCCACCTCACTCAGCTTGAATAGATTTTTAATTTCCCTTCTATTTATTTATCTTTAAGATGGGGCTAATGCCACTTGCTTCCCAAGAATATAGTGAGAATTAAATGAAGTCATAGATAGTTAGCACTTAGTGCCTAGTGAGTGCTCCATAAGCCAGGGGGATTATAGTCCTTTGTATTTTTGCTTTGTGAGCACCCAGCTTTAGGTCTTTGGGCAAAGCCTT
>CAYPJH010000309.1:0-3663 GCA_964411035.1 uncultured Methanobrevibacter sp.
AGTAGGTATTGTGTCTCCACCAGCTATTTCAATAATAACAACATCTCCTTTTATTAATTTGAGATTGTCTTCATTAATATATTCGGGTACGCTAATTATTTTTCTATATTCATCACTATGGGTACATATGTCTTTTAAAAAGTCTGTTTTATATCCCTCTTCTTTTGCACCGAGTAATGTGAAAATAATATCTGAACCTGAAATTTTCTGTCCATCAAAAGCACCAATTTCTTTAGGACCTCCTCTATGAACCTGGATTAAATTGATACCAGTTCTTAAACCAAGCCTTCCAAGCCCTACCAAATCAATTCTGCCTTTTGGAATCATTTTATTTTCCATTTCGTTTATCATTGTTACACCTAATATTTTATAATTTTTTCCATGGGGGATTATTAATTACTTCACAATCAAGTCCAGTATCCTTAAACAGTTTTTGAAGCATAATTAATCCGGGGATTTCACTATTATGATGTCCTAAATCAATCAAACATAAATTGTTATTAATTGAAAGAACAGCAGTTTCATGAGTTAAATCTCCTGAAATTAAGATGTCAATATTTTTATTTTTAGCTAATTCAATATATTTTGGATTTTTAAGACCGAAACCTGAAATAATAGCAATTTTATCAAAATCTTCACATTCATTTACAATATTTACATCTTTAAATTTTGTTTTTATATCTTTAATAAAATTATTTTTGTCTTTAGCTTTACAAACCCTTCCAATTCCCAATTCCTTATCAAAAACATCTAACACTTTTAGATTTAAAGTTTTAGCCAATGCTTCATTTGCACCTCCATTATAAACATCCCAATTTGAATGCAATACATAAGTAGGGGTTTTTGGTGTAAAAAGAGGCTTGTGATGACATAGAACTAAATTGTTTTTATCATAATTGTCATCATTAGGATAAAAATCCATATATATTTTCACATTTTCAATATCATTATTTAAGTCATAATCATCCATAAATCCAATAAAATCGTTTTTTATTGCTAGATTAGGGGGGACTTGGCTTTCAATATGTTTTTCAATGTCTTTAAGCAACATTTTAATCAAAAGTTATTACTTCACTGTTAATCTGTGATAATTCCTGTTTTAAAATGTTATCGCAGTTAAATGGTTTTATTGTAGATATTTTCATTGCAGGTTTTGTAATTTTTTCAAAAAACTTGCTAATATTCTTTTCTTTAAAAATAATTTCTTCAAAAAAGCTCATTTCACAGGCAGCATATAATACTCCATCAATAGATAATGCAGAATCAATGGATTTTGTTAAAACACCCATCATCAAAGTCATTGTTCCAGAAGTTTTGGTGTTAATTCCCTTTGTTTTTAAAACAGCTTTTTCAGGACTTTCAACAGCAGATAATCTTTCATAAATATTGTTTTTATTTTTAAGTAATTCATCATTATCTTCAGCTACAGGATCTTCTATAAGGAAACCTTTGCTGTTTATTTTTCCAGACTGCTCTGTAGTAATGCCTCCAAAACCTGTGGTATCAATAACAACATCATTATTATAAATAAGATTCAAATCACTGGAAAATTTAATTTTGCTTCTACTGACATCATCCAAATCTTCTCCAATGGAGAAATCAAGGAATTCTTTTAAATGAGGATAAATATCAATTAACAGTACTTCATCAAAATATCTGGCAAGTTTTTTAACTATACCAATACCAGTAAAATAAGTTCCAATCACTGCTATTTTATCTTTTTTGTCAAATTGCAAAGCCCATTTATAACAGACAGCAGATTTTTTTTCTATTATTTCATTAAAAATATCAAGTAATTGGATTTTAGATTTAACTGTAAATACTTCATTAGTTATTCCAGTATCAAAGTTATTATTTGTCATTTTCCACCTTTTTAAAGCCAACTTTTATTAAAGCTTCGTTAGCTTCGTCTTCAACAGCTTCTTCTAAACTTTTCCCGTGAACTGCATGGGAAGGGGATGTTCCGGCAGTTAATATTCTGCCTTTATTATCCATAAACAATAAAAGAGATCCTGATCCCGGAACTCCTAAACGGCCTCTTGCTATTATTAAATCTGCTTCGCTCTGATCTAAGGCCATATATGCTTTTCCTAGTGCCGGAATTCTATGGGCATCCGCAGCATTTGTATTTATTTGTAGTATTTTAGCATTTGGAAGTCCATATTCATCTAAAACCTTGTTTAAAATATCTACTTTTATCCCATTTTTATTGGGAATATAAATTTCTTTAGAATTTTTAATATAATTTTGTATAGCTTCTATTTCAGAAATCGTATCTCCTTTTCGAGTACCATTCTCTGATTCTTCATAAGCATTTTTAATTATTTGCTCGAATGCCATTTTAACCACTTTTTATAAATATTGAGGAGTAAGACCTAAACTTTCAATAACTGATACTACTTCATTTAGGTTTCCGTAATGTGGTGAACCAACACCTTTTACTTCTAAAGGATAATTATCTGCAATTACAGTAGCTAAATTATTTGCTCCAGCATTTAATGAGTATTTTACATTTTCAGGACCTATTGTTGGGGTTGGAACAGTAATCCTAATTTCCGGATACATGATACGGGCAATACTAACTACTTTCAACTGTTCATTCAAGGAACATGGAGGATGATTTTCCATAGGAGTATCTTTATAAGGATTAAATCCCATAATCGGAATTTCGCCAAGTGTTTTAAATCTATTTATGAATCTTAAATGTTTCAGACGATCTTCATCTGATTCACCAATACCTAATAGTAAACCTGATGATAATTCAATGCCTGCATCAGATACCATTTCACAAACATTTATTCTATCTTCAAGTATTTCTCCAGGTTTTACTTCATTGAATACTTCTTCATTTATGGTTTCAAGATTACAGCATACAGTATCTGCATTTAACTCAGATAGTCTTCCAACTGAATCTTCATTTAAGTCGGCACCTACATTAACTAAGATTTCTAATTGTGTATTCTTCTTAACAATTTCTGTAGCATGAACTGCCTGTTTTCCTTTGTATCCATGACCTCCAGAACAGCTTACTCTAGGAATACGAGCCTCTTCAATTGACTTTACAGCTTCATGGATTTCTTCATCAGATTTATAAAAAGCGTTATAATAACCATCTCTTGAAGTTTTAACTGCAAATCCACAGTATTTACATCTAGGTTGTACTTGACATTTATTGGTAATGTGGACTGTTGATGTTAATTTAATTATTTTTGAGTGTTTATTTCGTATATTAACAGCAGTTTGATTTAATTTTTCCAGATCTTCTTTTGAATTAATTGAAAATAATGCAAGAAATTCATCATCACTCAATCGTTTTTCTTTTTCAGCTTTTATTAAAATATCTTCAATCAAATTAACACCATAATCAAAAATTAGTATTTATATAAAAATTTGTTAAACTTATTTTTTAATAGCTAATTTATTGTTAATTATTAAAAAATAAGTTTAGGTTGATTTATTAAAATCAACAAAAACTTTATTTCAGCTTACTTATTTGCTTCTTTTTTCTAAGTCAGCTAAGATGGTAGGTACGATTTCAGCTAATGGACCGAAGTTCATTGAGTCTGCAGTACCTAATAATGCACCTGGGTTTAATTCTTCATCCATTTTGTCAATACCAGCGTTAGTCATAAGGTCGGTAATTTGAGTTAAGGATTCTTTTGC
>CAYPJH010000310.1:0-9640 GCA_964411035.1 uncultured Methanobrevibacter sp.
AATTTTTAATAATCCTCTATCATTTGGTTAAATTCATCAAATATGCTTTTTGTATCATTAGGGCCAGGACTAGCCTCTGGATGATATTGAATAGTCTTTAAAGGCAATTCTTTATGTAACAAACCTTCAGGTGTTCCATCATTAAGATTTATTTGTGCTAAAACTAAATCAGTGTCTTTAAGAGATTCTTTATCAATTGTAAACCCATGATTTTGAGAAGTTATAAACACTTTTCCTGTTTTCAAATCTTTAACAGGCTGATTAGCACCCCTATGTCCAAATTTCATTTTATAAGATTTTGCTCCAAAAGATTTTGCAATTAATTGTTGGCCCATACAAATTCCAAATACAGGCAATCTATTTGACAATATTTTCATAGTTTCTATAGTTTCAGATACCCTATCTGGATTTCCCGGTCCTGAGGTAATCATTAATCCTTTAGGATCATAATCCAATATTGTTTTATAATTCGTATCATATGGGAACAATACCACACCAATATCTCTTGCAAGGAAATTTTCAATAATGCTTTTTTTAACTCCACAATCAATTAAAGCAACTTTTTTATCATAATCTTCACCAAATTCTTTAATTTCTTTAGTGGACACCAATGGCACCAAATCCCGTTCAGATATATGTGGTTGGCTCTTTGCCATTTCCAATAATTCTTCATCAGGAATATCTTCAGTTGTAATAACACTTTTCATTGAACCTAATTCTCTGATTTTAAGTGTTAAATCTCTTGTATCTATTCCACTAATTCCCGGTACTTCAAATTCTGTTAAAAATTCATCTAAAGTTTTTGGAGATGAAAAATTAGAAACATTCCTACAAACTTCACGTACAACAAATCCTTCCACTTGGATTTTATCAGATTGATACCATTCATCACTAACCCCATAGTTACCTTCTAAAGGATAAGTTGACATTAAAATTTCTCCCTTAAAAGATGGATCGGTTAAAGACTCAGTGTAACCGCCCATACCTGTGGAAAAGACTAATTCACCAGTTTTAGTAGTTTCATAACCAAAACTTTCACCTTTTATAATAGTTCCGTCTTCTAAGACTAATTTAGCCTCTTTTACCATTAAATCACCATTTTAATAAAAAAAATATAATATTCTATCTTTAATATATATGATTTTTATATATTAAATTATTTTCTTATTTTTTACCCCACAAAACAGCATGAGTATAAAATTTAAAAGGAACTCCTACTAGCTTACAACCTGCATTTTTTAAACAGTCAAGCTGAAAACCAATAGGGTCAGTATCGTCGAATTTTCTTCGTTTATTTGCATTATCGAACTCTTCTTTACTAACATTTTTTAATATTAAATCATCACATTTTTTATAAAATAACTTTTCGACATCACTATCAACATCTTTTATAAGATCTGCATTGACAAAGATGCCGCCATCATTTAATAACCCCACATATTTATCATAAATATTTTTCTTCTCTTCACTATTTAAATGATGAATAGAAAGTGAAGACATTATAATATCAAATTTTTCTGAGTATTGATTGGTTATATAATCTTCATTTAAATAATTAATATTTGCATTATCTTTAAATCTCATCCTTGCTTCATTTAACATATTATCTGATAAATCAACGAGAGTAACACGAGCGTTTGGATATTTTTCAAGTAAAAACATTGTAAGTAAACCTGTACCTGCACCTAAATCTAGGACTCGAGGATTATCATCTTTAAAATCAATAACATCAATAGCAAGGCCGTAAAAATCATCAAAACCAGGAATCAATTTTCGTCTCTCCCGATCATATTTCTTAGCATGTTTATCAAAAACTTCGAAAACTTCCATTCTATTCTCCTCCAAGGTTTAAAGAAAAGTTTAAGCTTTTAGATGAGTGAGTAATGCCCCCAACTGAAATAATATCAATATCCAGATTAGCATAATCTAAAATATTAGTTTTATTAATTCCTCCAGACACTTCAATTAATGAGTTTTTACGAATATTTAATTTATTCAGTTCATTTAATACTTCTTTAACATCGTCTACACTCATATTATCCAACATTACAATATCTGCATTGTTTTTTACACAGGCAATTGCATCTTCTAAAGATTCAACTTCAATTTCTATTTTTTTAGAAAAACTAACATTTTTCTGTGCCTTTTTAAGAGCATCAATAGGCAAACCTACGGCTTTTATATGATTATCTTTAATTAAAACCATATCATCAAGAGAAAATCTGTGAGTATCAGCTCCACCAATAGCTAATGCCATTTTATCAAATTTTGCAAGTGCAGGTGCAGTTTTTCGTGTTCCTGCAACAATAACATTCTTACCTTTTACAAGTTTTAAATAATCATTAGCTTCTGTTGCAACCCCACTCATATGCATTAATAAATTAAGAACTGTACGTTCCACTAAAAGAATATCTAACGCATATCCTTTAATATAAAACAATAAATCTCCATCAACAATTTCACTACCATCATCTAAATTGAAAATAACCTGAATATTTTTATAATTAAATATGTCCTTGGCTATTTTTACACCGGCAAGAATTCCTTCATCTTTTGATGTAATTTTAGCTGTGACAACTTTATCTTTATCGATAAGGGCATTGGATGTAATATCTCCAAAACCTTCATCTTCTCTAATCATGTACTCAACTATTTTATCTATTATAAAACCCCTCTAAACTTCACTAATTAATAAATATTTATCATAAAACTAATTAAATATATTTATGAAAATAATAAATATTATTAAGTATGGAAATAACATTTTTAGGAACTTCATCAGCAGTACATTCACAAACTCGTAATCATCCATCCATTGCTTTAAAAGCTTTTGGAGAGATTATGTTATTTGATTGTGGAGAAGCAACTCAAAAGCAATTAATATATGCAAAAATAAGCCCAATGAAGATTACTAAAATATTTATAACTCATTTACATGGAGATCATGTTTTAGGTCTGCCTGGACTTCTACAATCTATGAATTTTAGAAATCGTGAAAAACCATTGAAAATTTATGGGCCTAAAGGACTTAAAAATCTAATAGAAGCTATAAAAAATATGGGAATATCCAATTTTGAATTTCCATTAGAATGCATAGAAATCAAAAATGGAATTGTAATAGAAACAGAACAATATATTATAAAAGCTCAAAAAATGAAACATAATGTTTTAAATTATGCTTATTTGGTTGAAGAAAAGAAAAAACCTCTATTTTTAAGAGAAGAAGCTATTAAACTAGGAGTTCCCGTAGGACCATTATTCGGAAAACTTCATAAAGGTGAAGAAGTGGAAGTTAACGGCAGAATAATAAAACCAGAACAGGTCTTGGGAAATCCTAAAAAAACCAGAAAATTTGTTTATTCCGGAGACACAATAGCTTGTGAAGATATGATTGAATTTGCAAAAGATTGTGATTTGTTAATTCATGAATCAACCTACACACTTGAAGATGTGGACAAAGCAAAAGAACATTTCCACTCAACATCATCAGATGCTGCAAAAATAGCTAAGAGTGCAAATGTTGATAAACTAATTTTAACCCATTTTAGCACCCGTTACACAAATACAAGTGATTTAATCAGTCAAGCCAGAATGGAATTTGAAAATTGCCAGTTAGCTTATGATTTAATGACTGTTAAACTTTAGTGATTTATATGGATATTAATGCAACTTTAATGCCTTTTTTAAAAATAATTTATTCAATAATTGTCATTATTATTACACTTATTGTTATACAGATAGCATCATATATTTTAAATCATTTGAAAAGATTTGAAAAGAATATTACGTTAATTTATGCTCTTAAAGATTTAATTAAGTATACACTTTATGTAATAGCAATAATAATCATTTTTAGCATATATAATATTGATTTGAAAGGCATATTCTTAAGTATTGGAATTGTAGGTATTGCAGTAAGTTTTGCTGCAAAAGACATTATTTCTAACTTTATGGCAGGATTCTTCTTAATAGGAGATAAAACATTGGAAGTTGGGAATATAATGCAGATTAACAACCTAAAAGGAGAAGTTAAAAAAATTGGCCTTAGAAACACAACCATAGTAACAGAAACTGGAACAACAATTACAATTCCAAATTCCGCATTATCAACAAGCCCCTATTTAAGATTTGACAAATTTGAAATAAAAAAAGTAAAAATCAACATTACATTGCCATTATCAATTAATATTGAAGATTTTAGTGCAGATATTTTAAAAATAATTGGCGAATATGATGAGATAATGAAAAATCCGAAAGCTACAGTTAAGTCTGAAGCAGTTACAAATGATGGAACAAATCTCAACTTACAGTTTTATGTGAAAACATTTAATAAAAAAGAAGAATATAAATTTATTATTACAAATCAAATTAGAAAACTTATAAATAAAAAATTAGGTGATGACAATTAATTCTATTCAAAAAGAAATTGAGGAATTAAAAAAAGAAAAAAATGCAATAATTCTTGCACATAACTACCAACCAAAAGAAATTCAAGAAATAGCTGATTTTATAGGAGATTCATTAGAATTATGTATAAAAGCTTCCAAAATTAAAGATAAAGATTTAGTGATATTCTGTGGGGTAGATTTTATGGCTGAAACTGCATTTATCTTAAATCCCGACAAGAAGATTGTGATTCCTGAATTAGAAGCCGAATGTCCTATGGCAAATATGTTAGTTGAAAAGGAGTTATTAAAAGCTATTGATGAAAATCCTGATGCTGGTGTGGTGTTATATGTAAATAGTACTGCAGATGCAAAACAACATGCTGATACATTATGTACTTCTGCAAATGCAGTAAAAGTTGTAAATAGCCTTAAACAAGATAAAATATTGTTTGGACCAGATAAAAACTTAGGTTGCCATGTTGGAGAAAAAATAAACAAAGAAATTATACCAATTCCTGCAGATGGTCATTGTTATGTTCATGATTCAATAACTGTTGAAGATGTTGAAAATAAAAGAAAAGAACATCCAGATGCAGAAATTATTTGTCATCCTGAATGTAGACTGGAAGTTCAACATGCATGTGATGAAGTTTTATCAACAGGAGGAATGCTTACACATATTGCCAATAGTGATAAAGAGGAATTTATACTTGGAACTGAAATAGATATGATTACAAGACTAAATAATGAAGTTCCGGATAAAAAAATATATCCTCTAGTTGAAGATGCTATTTGTGAAACAATGAAGCTACATTCACTTGAAAAAGTAAAAAAAGCGCTTATAGAAGAACAACCGCAAATTAAACTTCCGGAAGATGTTTGTGAAAAATCATTGAAAGCAGTAGAATATATGTTAAATGTATCTGAATAATTTTATAAATCTTCTAAATAGCTAGATAAAAATATATTCATTTCAATTTCTTCTCTAGCTATAAAATCTTCCATTTTTATTTTAGATTCATCACTTTTAAATGGGAATATATCCTCATCAAAATACATTCTGATTCTTAAGGTATTACTCTTAATTTCAAGTTCTTCGTTTAAATTATTTTCAATAAATTTCAATTGCTTATCAGTTAGACCTGTAATTTCATAGTCAACATAACTTTTAGCCGTGTTTGAGTAATCAACTATTTTAACATCCATAAAAACACCTAAAACCTTGACATATACTCAGATATTTCATCTTTAATTTTAACCAATTCATTACTTCCAACATGTCCAAGTAATGAATCATAACAAATCAGCTGAGAGTTTTTGAGCATTTTATTTAATGGAATCGCATCAAGTTCCGGCGGGAAGTATTGATCTTGATTTATTGCAATAATTAAAACATCCGCTTCAATTTTATTTAACCTATCTTCAATATCATATTCTAACATTGCAACATTTTGATAATAAACATCATAAATATCTCCAAATAATCCTTCATTTCCATAATCATCAATACAAACATCTAATTCATGTCTGCTCATATTTCTATATTCTTCTGTTGAAAGACCGTAACTGTATGTTACTTCTGTAGCTAGTTTTAATGTTCTTGAAAGTGAGTCTGAGTATATTTCAACACCATAATCAGGATCAGATAATATTATTTCATTTGAAACTTTAGACAATATATAATTATGTCCAGCCATTTTATAGCTTGAAACAATCGGAATTATAAAATCCATATAATCCGGATACATCACACCCCATGTTAATGCAACAAATCCTCCCATGGAATTTCCAATAACTCCCTTTAAATGAGAAATATTAAAGCATTCTTCAATAAACTGTTTTTGAAAATTTACCATGTCATCAACATTGTATTGTGGAAATTTATAAAATAATTCTGTTGATGAAGGAGCACATGATTTTGGAGAGCCTAATCCAGTAATTGAAATAAAAAAATATTTATCTTTATCAAAAGGGTCGCCTGAATCAATCAATTTATTTAATTTTTTAATAGAACAGTAATTTCCTCCAGATCCATGACAATAAACAATAGCATTTGTAATTCTACCTTCATCATCATATTTTGGAGTTCCACCTGTCAAATATTCGACTTTTGCATTTTCCAATACTCTTCCATTAGTAAATTCAAATTTATCTAAATTATAATACTCCAAATTGTTTAAAAAAGCATCCATTTAAACACCTCAACATTAATTGTAACTATTAATTAATTATAGGTATATGAAAAATCTTAAATAAAAATTTCTATACATACGAATAAATTTTAAGGAAAAAATTATAATAATGCACATAATAAATGTAAGTATAATGAAATATAAAATCTTAGAAAACCCTAATCATAAAAGCGCATATGAACTTATAAGTGAAGGTTTACGTAAAAAAGCCACAGTATACCTATTTGCCAACTGTAAAATTAATTATGAAGGTCGTGCATTAAGTGAACTTGATTGGGGAGAAAGAATTATTATAATAAAACCTGACGGATCCTTTTTAGTTCATCAAGACAAAAAGGTAGAGCCTGTAAATTGGCAACCCCCAAAATCAAAAGCTAAAAGCTATATAAAAAATCAAACATTATTCTTAGAAAGTCGAAGAAGAACTCCAAAAGAATTGTTAACCGTAGAAGTTGGAGACATCCATATTGTCCACTATGCCAATATTGAAGACTTTGAAGAATTGGAACAGGCAGGTTACGAAAAAGATATGGGTGATATGATAATGAAAAGACCTCATATTATAGAAGAAGGATTTAAGCCCACATTTCGAGAATATAGTGTTGAACATGGTTTTATTGACATCTTAGGAAAAGATAAAAATAATAATCTTATGGTATTAGAGTTAAAATGTAGAAAAGCGGGAGTAAGTGCAGTTAAACAACTGAAAAGATACCTTACAGACTTTGAAGATGAAGAAGAATCATTAACTGATGAAAACCATAGGAAAATAAGAGGTTTGCTTGTAGCTCCATCTATTGATGAAGATGCAAAAGAATTAATAGAAAAAGAAAATATGGAATTTGTTTCTGTAGAACCTCCAAAAGAATTAAAAAGAGATAAAAAAGTTACTTTAGACTTTTTTTAGATAATAGCATCATCAATTCTTTTAATTTCTTTTTTATGATGTTCTAAAGTATGTTTATTCGCAGGAATTGATTGAGTGACATGACATTCCTTTTCAAGTTTATAAACAAGATAATCCTCATCATCTAAAGAAATAGTAGCATCATTGTCCAATAAATCCAGATTATTTAATTCATCCATAATATTGTCATATTCTTTTTGTTCAAGGTCAATAGCTTCCTTTAAATCCATATCCTGAATTTTAGGATTTATCTGAAATGCAATAGCAACAAAACCGTTGACTGTTGTTTTATTAATTTCAAATTCTGCTCGCCTAATTTCATCCATTGACAACTTAACATGTTCAAGAGTATTTTCTGTAACTGGAATTTCGCGAGATAGACCTACCTGATTAATTTCATAATCATTTTTCCAATTTCCAATTTTATATATTGCATAATTAATATCATCAATACCAATATCTTCATTCTTAGAAGAACCCATAATATCTCTCCAATATTGAATTATTATCTTTAACATATAAAATATTTTTCATTGAAAAATTATTTTTATCAGTACTTTAAGAACAATAGCTTCATAACGATGATTAGAATAAATAATAAAAATCTAATATCAACTATTAAACTATTTAAGGTTAAATACTTTATATTTAAATAATTTTTACATGGATTATTTATTAAAAAACTTAACTCATCACTTTAATTTTAAATATAATAACCAATATAATAAAGAATAATAGGAGGTTTATATTGTGAAAAAATGTCCGGAGTGTGGCAATCCTAGTTACGATGGAGCTCCCGTCTGTGGAAATTGTGGATACAAATTCCCATTACCAAAACCAAGAGCTCCTAAAACAGAAACTAATATTTTTAAAGAGCCTGAAAAGAAAAAAACAAAAAAACCTCAAGAAGAAAGTACTTTACAAATTATTAAAGATAATAAAATTGTTATTGGAATAATTATAGCCGTAACAATAATTGCTATTTGTGGAATTATTCTTTCAGGAAACCACTCTGAAAATAATATAACTCAAACAAATGAATTAACTAAATTTTCAGAAGCAGGATTTAGTTTCTCATTCCCTTCAACATGGAAAGAAATAGCAGGCGATGACCCAACTCATGAAACTGCAATCTTTTTCGATGCGGGAAATGATACAATCGTTGAATTTTATAATATTACTAGTGATTACACATCATTAAAAGAAATTAATCATGACAGAATTGTTAAAGCTCAAAGTAATGGTGATTATGTGAACTCTGTGGAAACACTTACCATTGATGAAAGAAATTCATCAAACATGATAATTGAAAATGCAGATGGAGATTATACCAGATATGTTTCAATATTTGCTGATGGTAAACTATATGTTTACAAAATTACTGGAAACTCTTTAAACAATATTAATTCAACAGCTATAAATGATGCAATCGCTACATCACATATTGGATAAGTATGATTTTATAATCATGCTTAAATTTCTATTTTTTAAGTGTTTTAAATGAAAGAAATAACTATTGCACTTTGTCAAATAAATGTAGTTGACAATAAACAAGAAAATATTAAAAACGCCCTTAATATGATTAAGCAGGCAATACACAAGAATGCTGATTTTATTGTTCTTCCTGAAATGTTTAACTGCCCTTATGATAATGAAAAATTCAAGGAATACTGTGAAACAGAAAAAAGCAGTGAAACTTTAAAAGAAATATCTGAAGTTGCAAAATCAAATAATGTTTATATTCTTGCAGGATCTATCCCTGAACTAGAAGATGAAAATATTTATAATACCAGTTATCTTTTTAATAAAAATGGTGAAATAATAGCTAAACACAGGAAAGTACATTTGTTTGATATTGATGTTAAAGATAAAATCTATTTTAAAGAATCAGATACGCTCCAAGCGGGAAATAACATTACAATAGCTGAAACTGATTTTGGAAAGATAGGTATTGGAATTTGTTATGATATACGTTTTCCAGAACTTGCACAATTAATGGCAGAGCAGGGTGCAGAATTATTAATTTATCCTGGTGCATTCAATCTTACAACAGGACCTGCACATTGGCAATTATTATTCCGGGCAAGAGCTCTTGACAATCAAGTTTATTGTATTGGAGTGGCACCTGCACTCGATAAAAATGCAGATTATAA
>CAYPJH010000311.1:0-1592 GCA_964411035.1 uncultured Methanobrevibacter sp.
TTTTTACTTTGAGACAGGGTATCACTAAGTTGCTAAGGCTGACCTTGAACCTGCAGTCTTCCTGCCTCAGCCTCTGGAGTTGCTGGAATTATAAGCATCTGCCACCACATCCAGATTCAAACACCATTTTTTTTTAATATTTATTTTTCAGTTTTCAGCGGACACAACATCTTTGTTTGTATGTGGTGCTGAGGATCGAACCCGGGCCGCACGTATGCCAGGTGAGCGCGCTACCACTTGAGCCACATCCCCAGCCCAGTGTTTGGAATTTTTAATTCAAGCCATTTTTTATTAATTTGAGAGAGAATTCAACATTTTCTTTCTGTTTATTCAAAAAATAATAACCTTGATACATGTGAATTATCTAACAAGAGATGCTGTAATGTAATTTTATATGTACAGACAGTCATTAATAGAAAATTAATATAAGCAATTTCTTGCCGAATTTCAGACTTAGTTACTTTCTCAAGCTCTATTTACTAATCCTGAGGGATTACATAACTAAATTATAATACAAGTAGCAAATTGGTAGTCAATTCAGTGATTAAAACCACCAGCTACCAACAATCATGTTCATTAAATCTGTACCTTATTAAATCTAATTGCAAAGTAGAGTGTCATTAAACATATAAACCTTTCCAAGTCATAATATTCACAGTGTTGTTCAACAATTTCATCACCATCTTGCAAAATAAGAATGTTAATTTCTGTTCTTTATCTGGTATGTCTATTATCAGGGAATACATAAGTTACTCTCTGAATTTTAAATTTATTCAAGTTAAAACTGTTTATTTAAATTCATCATTTAGAATATATTTCAAGTAAACAAATCTAACAAACAAGTGTATATAAAGCCTGACTCTTCTATTTATTTTTTTAAATGAAAGCATTAGAAAATAAATTCCACAGATCCAGCAATGAGTGTCATTCAGCACCACAAAATGCTCTGCCTATCATGATAAATATGTTACATTGAGCCTAATATTCAACATCTCAAGAAATGTAAGCAAAAATGTCACAAATTTTTGCTGGAATATAATCCCAGATCTTCCAATCATAATGTCTGAGGTGAATGTATTCTTTGATGAAATACCCATAGGTTGGTCAAAGTAGGTTTTTTCTATGTATCCAAGATATCCAAATCACAGGTTTCCATAGCAATTCACAAAATATACCACCTGAACTCTTCAATTTCAATATCAATTTAGTTGGTGCTTGGCAGTGCTCAGTTTAGGCTTACTTTAAATATACATTTTAAATCTATAAGCATATTAGTAAGGAACCAATTTGTGAGTGGTATGCACAAAGATAATCTCTTCATAATCACTAATTAAGTAATATTTTTAATCTTCCAAATTTCATAATGGAGATTGTAGTCAATGCAAGTCTCTTTCATTGATTAATTATTGAATTACTGAATTTTCTTTGAATAGTAATAGTAAATAGCAGTAAATAACATGTGTTAATGCTTACATATAAAATCGTATTACCCTGGAAAACAAAAAAAAAAATTATTTTAACTATTTTTATATTGTTTTGTTACAGAATAGTTTTTCTTCTCAACAACATTATTTTTAGTGGACATACATACT
>CAYPJH010000312.1:0-3288 GCA_964411035.1 uncultured Methanobrevibacter sp.
GGGATTGAACCCAGGGATGCTCACATGCTAGGCAAATACTCTACTATTGAACTATAGACCCAAACCCCCAATTTAAATACTAATCTCATCCTGAACATCCTCCAAGAAATACTTAGAATAATGTTTGCTCCAATCTGGGTACACTGTGGCCTAGTCAATTTAACACATGAAATTGACCATCCCAGTGATACATGCTATAATGCCTATAAAGCTTCAAAATTTTATGCTAAGAGAAAGAAAACCACACATATCACAAAGGACCACCTGTATGTGATTCCATTTAAATGGAATATTCAAAGTAAGCAAATATATAGGGCAGAAAGGTTAGTGGCTGCCTAGGGTTGAAGGGATGGTAGGATTTTGAAGTGATGATTGGCGGGTGGCCAGGGTTTCTTTTTGGGGTGAAAACTGTTCTAAATTTGACATGGTTCTATGGTTTGTCTCCCAGAGGACATGCAGGTGTTCAATACCCAAAGTCATATGTCAATGGTGTTAAGAGAGTAGAAATTTAATTCAACAATGGCATTTAGAGGTGGGGCCTGTGTAATGTGATTAGGATTCAGTAAGGTCATTACAGTGGAGTCCCTGTGAACACAGACTTGCCCTTTCTTTCACAAGATATAGTGTCTGATTGACTAATCCTATCACACATTTTTTGGATGGGCATCTTCTTTCTACTTCTTGAGTTTCTCTTTGATAGGGAGATATAAGACAAAAAAGAATTATTATAAGGGAAATCGCATTTTCTTAGTTGGCCTAACAAGGTAGACTTTGTTATGGATGGGTACATAAAACCTTTATTCTTTCTTTCTTTTTCTTCCAGTACTGGCATTAAACCCAGGTATCTGTGCATGCTTGGCAAGCACTCATTCACAGAGCCACATTCCCAGCCAAAAACCTTTATTCTGATGATATTCAGAGAGAGAGAGAGAGAGAGAGAGAGAGAAGAACCACAATTGTTGCACAGCTGAATAGCTTCAGGCACAAACAGAATCAATTGTGAAGATGTTTGACAGTCCAGAAACTGCAAGGCAAATGCAGTCAGCCAGGGATGGTCAGATATTATTGGACTACCTGCCAGAGAAGCATGGATTTAGGCAGGAAGATTTAGATACAATCTGCTGGTATGCAGAATTCCAATATGAATGTGGAAATTACCCAGGAGCAGCAGAATATCTTTACTTTATTAGAGCTTTGGTCCCAACGACAGATAGAAATGTTTTGAATTCTCTCTGGGAGTAAAGTGACTTCTGAATTCTTAATGCAGAATTGGAATGCAGCCATGAAAGACACTTACATATTTAAAAGAGAAATGACATAGATAATTATTCTGTGAGTTCTCCACTCCGGTCTCTTCAGCAGTGACCATGGCTCATTTACGGTCTTTTATTTTCTTTAATCACTCCAAAAATTGTGATAATATGATTAATTTCTTCCTTTACCAGCCACAGTATCTTAAGGCAGCTCAGGCAGTGTGTTCACATATTTTCTTCCACATGACTCCTGCGGTAATAATGAACAAAGATGTTTGACAATGCTGGAAATGATAAAGAATCTAGTAAAAGTTATGCAGTCAGAGTCTCACACATCCAAAGACCCAATTACAGAATTTGTTCAATGCCTGTATGTTAATTTTGACTTTGATAGGGCTCAGAAGATGCTGAGGGGATGTGCATTGGATGACTTGATGGCTTGCCATGAGACTTTCATTGAAAATGCCCCATCTCTTCCATATTTGAGACTTTTGGTTATATCCACCAATGTACCAGTATTAATATGTTGGTAGATTAAACTGAACATGAATGACTCCAGAAGAGGCTGAGAAGTGGATTGTGAATTTGATTAGAAATGAAAGACTGGATCCAAGATTTATTCTAAATGAGGTTGTGTGATTATGAGTAACAGTGCAGTCTCACTTTATCGGCAAGTAATTGAAAAGACCCAAAGCCTTTCTTTTAGAAGCCATATGTTGGTCATGAATATTGAAAAGAAACTTATTCAGAATAGTAGGTCAGAGGCTCCTAACTGGACAACCCTAGATTCTGGGTCTACTAAAAAACAGTAAAGAATAGATGAAAAAAAAAGAAAGATGAAATAATAAAGCCATTATGTAAAGGGTGACCTACATTTTAAAAGCAATTAACATATTCCGTATAAATTCAGAGCATTTGAATAAAATTGTCCCCGATCCATTAAAAAAAAAAAAAAAGAAGAAGAAGAAGAAGAAGAGGGACAGAAACCAAACTGGGTGCAATGGTACATGCCTGTAATCCTAGTGGCTTGGGAGGCTGAGACAGGAGGATCTCAAATTCAAAGCCAGCCTCAGCAAAGTTGAGGCGCTGAGCAACTCAGTGAGACCCTGTCTCTAAATAAAATACAAAATAGGACTGAGGATGTGACTCAGTGGTCAAGTGTCCCTGAACTCAGTGTATCCCCACCCACAAAAGAGAGTCAGAAACCAGACACATGAACATGCTCCCACCATGATGCATTACAGCCAAGGGGAAGTCTTGGTAAGAATCTGTGAGCTGTGTATGCAGTGGTGCACACCTGTAATCCTAGAAATTTTGGAGTTTGAGGCAGGAGTATTACAAGTTTGAGGCCAACCTTGGCAACTTAGTGAGATCCTGTGTCAAAAAAATAAAAAAGGGGCTGGAGATGTGGCTCAAGTGGTAGCGTGCTCGCCTGGTGTGCGTGCGGCCCGGGTTCGATCCTCACACCACGTACAAAGATGCCGTGTCCGCTGAAAACTAAAAAATAATATTAAAATTCTCTCTCTCTCTCTCTTAAAAAAAGTAGAATACCAGCCTATATCAGAAAACATTTTTATCTAATAGGTAATTAGAATATAGTACTTCTTCATATTTGTATTAATCATTGCCATGTGGAACTATCAGCCAGACTTTTAATATGAAATACACTGTTATTACACTGAAGTTATAGGAAGCTGGCCCAAAATTCAGAATCAAAGTTCCAGTTGTCCTACAGTCTTGAGGCAGGTAAATGAGGGTCTTCCACTAGAAATACCAGAATAGAATTTTTTAAATTCAGGGTCCCTGGATCTCTAGAAGACTTTTATTAAATGATATTCATGATATGTTCATGTGAACATGAAGTCAAACATGAGCATGACTTCCTCCCTTAAACATAGGCATGATATACAGATTTATTTAACTATCTGATATGAACTGAATATTTTTATCTTCAAAAGACACATGTTGAAGCCTAATCCCCAGTGTGATGATTCTCAGCAGTGAGGCCTTTGGTTATGACTGGAACCCTCATGAG
>CAYPJH010000313.1:0-2547 GCA_964411035.1 uncultured Methanobrevibacter sp.
CTTCTTACATAATAAATTATACTATCATAATATCTACTTAATACACCACATGTGTTGGGAATAATTGATCTTTTAAAGCAACACAAAAATACATTCAATAGAAGGCCCATATAAAGCTAAATCCCTGAGTAAAAATATTATTAAAATAAATGCAGGAAATTAGTATTTTTAAAAATTGTTATACTCCTTCTTTAAACTAATCTACCAATAATCCATTTTTTATTTTTTTATAATTAAGCTTTAAATTAAATTTGAGTATGATTTTGGTAACTCTAATTCTTAAAAGATAATAAGCAAATCTTATATTATTCAATAGGTTTACAAGCCACCATATATAAAATATACCATTTATAAATTAATAATCTACCATATATTAACATGATTATAAGCAGCCAGAAAGTACTTTCAAAACTTAAGTGCAAGGCCCTAAATTTATTTGGATAAGTAAAATATTTAATATTATAAATTCTAAAAGAATTCTCGATATCCCTAATCAAAATGGTTTATAACCATTAACTACTGGTTAAATCATAGAAAATCTCTTTTTTGCATTTATGAATATGGCTAGATTTAATCCTGAAAATAGAGTAAAATCGTGACTGAAAAATGTTTAGTAGAACTTAAAGATAATATCAAATAGGAATTAGGAATGTCCTATCTATGCACATATAAATTAGAAAAAGAATTTAAAAAAGCACAAACATCTAATAATGCCAATAAATCATAAAACTGGAAATGTGAAAATATTACAAACAATTAAGGGGGAATAATTGAAGACTTCTAAAGTAGCCAAATATGCATAATTCAGGGGTCAATTCACATATAACTAAATCATGAGTAAAAACATCCCTCTATGCATATTATTATTACTCATCTAATACTTTAATCATTTTTCAAATTTCTAGCACCCTATATTTCAATTATATAAAATTATCATTATTTTTGCCTTTAAAAATATCAAGAAAAACCACTATTTTTCATGTTTTATCATCAAGTTTCTAAGCAGATATACAAGTAATATAACCAATAGCTATTTTGTATTAATTTAATGAACCAAATGTTACATTAACTGAATGGATTTACAATATCAAGTATAACTTTAAATCTACATGTGCGGTTAATTAATAACTTGGGTGATGAACCAAATATTCACTGTATTCCCAATCAATTTTATCATTATTTTTATATAATCTTCTTATTTCATCTCTCAGTTCCATTAAGGCAAATCCAAATAAGTTTTCATCCCCTCCCCATTCATCATCAGAGATATAAACTAATAATTTGTCTTCAGTATCTAAAAGAATTTGTTTTAGGTTATCATCATTCATTATTTTATAATATGCCCCATTTAAACAAGCAGAGTATTTATAATGATTCCATAATTCTTGTTGATTATCTGTTAGCTCAAAATCATCGTTTAAATCAGCTGAATCATGTGCATCATAAGGCATATCAAATAGATCATATTTTGCACATAGAATATAACTTCTAATACTTGAAAAATGTATTGCATTCAATCTAAATTCTTCATCAACTTGCTCAAGAGTGATGAAATCATTTACTATGATATAATCTTCTTCATTAATTTTTGAATATTTTTGAATTCCGTCTTTTCTCCAGAATCTTGCGAAAAATGAATATTTTCCAAGTTTTTCAGCGCCGTTCTGATCTTCCTCAATCTGACATAACCAGTTTAAAGGTTTGGGGAATAATTTTTTAAATTCTTTAGTTTCAAAAGGTATGCTCATCCAATATGACTCACCATAACCCATTCTCCAACCTATAGTTGAATAAGATAATTCCGGATACATTAACCATCTTGGAGCTACAAATTTACCAACATCCAAATAAGATTTCATATGATGTTCACCTCTCATATCATCACCTATAATTTGATTTAAATATTATTATGTCTGAAGTATCGAAATTATGTTTGAAAATGACATATATTGAAAACAAAAGACCTAATATAGTTACTATAAGTGAAATATATTTTATGTTTAATATTGCCATCTTAATCACATTAATATATAATATGTGTTTAAAATATTTAAGTATTATGTAAAAAGAATTGATCGAGATGAGAAAAATACTGGAAGGGAGTCTGTTCCTTGGATTCTATGTTAAAATTGTTTGTTTATGCTAAAATTCAACATATTGATAGTACTTCAGTAATTGCGGACATGGCGCGTTACCATGATGTTTTTAGATATGTTTGTGACGATGTTAGGCCATCAGAACGTTCAATTCAAAGATATAGGCAAAAATATGGACGTTATTTTGAAGTATTATTTGAAAATGACATTAAAAAAAGCGTCTGATGAAGGTTTAACGGATTTTAATCATGTTGCTATTGATGGAACAGTCAAAAAAGCATACAATTCTAATAACAATACAATCTCAAAAAAAGAAACCCAAATATTAATTGATTACTACGAAGGAAGACCTACAAACCCTGAAACTCTTGAAGAACTCCATAAACCAGCTCAAAGGATATATGATAATGAAAACATAGATGTTGAAGATAAATTGTAGTTATTATATTCC
>CAYPJH010000314.1:0-1898 GCA_964411035.1 uncultured Methanobrevibacter sp.
GTGTGTGAGAGAAAGAGAGAGACTGGGGATAGAACCCAGGGGTCCTCTACCACTGAGTTATATCCCCAGCCCTTTGATTTGTTTTCTTGTTATCTTTATATCTATTTTTATTGTGTTTGAATATGTTCCTGTTCCAGGCCAAGCTTGCCTCTGCTTTCTTCCCTGTATTTATTTTCTTTAATAACCATTCACCTATATGGCTCCTTTATTTATTTATTTATTTATTTTAAATATTTATTTTTTAGTTGTAGGTGGACACAATAGCTTTATTTTATTTTTATGTGGTGCTGAGGATCGAACCCAGTGCCTCACACATGATAGGCGAGTGCTCTACCGCTAAGCCACAACCCCAGCCCCTAATTATTTTTTAAGATCTTAAAAGCTTTGACTTTGTGTATATCTTGGCCATCTTATTCTTGTTGAAACTGACTTGCAGCCATTTTACCATTAAGAGAAATAATTATTAACTTTATGAAATGCATAGAACAGGAGTTATAAAATATGATAGTAGAAGGGGAAGGTTTTGGAATTATTTTAACAATGTGCCTTTAAAAATGAAAATGTGAATAAACAATGATTATGTGCACAGTTTTCATGATTGCAACTGGTGGGCTCCCCTGCCTGGGATTGTTAGTTTCTATTCTATACGCAACAGACTACTTTTTTAAAAAATGTTTTGTTAGCATTATTTTTCCTCTACTTTTCATATTATTAGCATAACTAATTAGCATATGTGTTTATAGATATATGCAGACACACACACTGTATATATAATTATAACACATTCCGGAAATGTGAATGTTTTCATAAATTTTGTGTTTCTTAATTAGGGGTGTTTACATTTTGTTTACACTTTTATGTATTCTCTGTTCCAAGGGAGTGAACTTAAATATTTATCAAGCTCATTGTTTTCTAATTTATTAATGTCTTTATTATAAATAAGTTTCATATTTGTGTAGGTTTGTTTTGTTTTTAAGCATCTTTTGTAGTACTTTAATTTTTTTCCCTCACAATAAATTCAAGAAGATACATCTTCCACTGGTAAAATATTGACTAAATTCCATAAATTTTAGTATTATCTATTCTCATAGTCACTTACTTTTTAATCGTTTATAGTTTGATTTTTAATATTTTCTTCCTTAAAATATAGATATTATTTCATAATTAATCTGTGAATGGGAGGAATCTTTTCCATTTTTTCTTAACTTCCAAATTTAATAAGCATAATCAGAAAATAATTAGCTGTGAGAAATTCATTAAAATATTAAGTAAAATTTTTATTTTTTGGAACATCTCATGAATAAATAAAAATAAATCATTCTCTTTAAAAATTAATTTTAGTACACACAATTCAATATATAACCAATCTATATGTCACATATATATAAAATGTGTGAATATTTATATAATGTTCAGCTTTCTTCATTTGCACATCTAAATATCATTACTTATACATCTAATCGAGATCTTAAATTAATAAATATACTAAATGAAATATAAACCCACTCTCTATTTCTCTAAGACTACTTCCTTTCCTAGTTTTTCCTATGTACATGAATGTTAGGACCCTTTACTTAGTTTTCTAAGTCAAAGAATGTACTAGTTTGTTTAGCAGTCATAATTTATTGATGTGTTTCTTCCACTGTGAGTCATATTGATACTTCATGATATACATATTCTAAATCTCTCCATTTTTGCCTTCACATCTTGTACTTCCCCGCTGACAGCTACAGTAATTTCTCTCCAAGACCATCACTGAAGCTTTCTAATTGGTCTCCTTTTCATTTATTTTCAACATAACAAGAGGGGTCTTAAAAACATATTCCATTTCCTGCCCATTCCCCAGTCGTCAATCTTCTTCCCTGAGCTTACACTCCAATTGTTTTTTTCTAAAATTT
>CAYPJH010000315.1:0-3965 GCA_964411035.1 uncultured Methanobrevibacter sp.
TCATATCATAATGTTGTGTTTAATGCAGTTTTCTTTAAACCAGAACAACAAGAAATAATAGATGGTGAAGTTATTGAGATAGCTGAATTTGGAGCATTTGTAAGAATTGGACCTATGGATGGTTTGGTGCATGTTTCTCAAGTCACCGATGATTATATTACCTATGACTCAAAAGGAGGAAGCCTTATTGCTAATGAATCTAACAAAACTCTTAGTGAAGGAGATTTAGTTAGAGGAAGAATTGTAGCTATTAGTCTTAAAGACAATTCAACTAAAAATACTAAAATTGGCCTTACTATGAGGCAAAATGGTTTAGGAAAATTCGAATGGATTGAACAGGCAAAGGAAAAAAGTAAGAAGGGTAAAAAATGAAGGCTTGTACACAATGTAAAAGATTAACCAATTCAGATACTTGTGAAATCTGCAATGCTCCAACTTCTGATAATTGGAGCGGTCTTTTAATTATAACCGACCCTGAAGCTTCTGAATTAGGTAATGAATTAAATATAGAACTTCCAGGAGAATATTGTTTAATTGTAAGATAAACGAGGTTTTAATTTGTATCATTTAGATCCCCAATTGAGTAAAGAAATTATATCAGAGCTTAAAAAACCTTTAGGAAAATTATATCCTGATTTTGAAGATGCTATTGATACTATTTCATCTGCTCAATTTTTAATTTCAGTTGGTGATGAAACCTTTAAAAATCTTATTACAAATGACATAATTCCAAATGTGGGAATTATAGATAATTTAATTCAAAGAAAAAATCATACTCATAATGTATTAAAAATTGAGAATATTTTAAAAGCAAAAAATCCGGCAGGTACTATTAGTAAAAATCTATGGGAAACCATAGAGGAATCTATAAAATTAGCTGAAGAGGGTGATAATCAGCTAATTATTGTAGATGGGGAAGAAGATCTTGCAGTTCTTCCGTGTATATTATTAGCACCATCAAATACAGTTGTTTTATATGGACAACCAAATGAAGGATTAGTTGTTTTAAATGTTCGTGATTGCATAACAAAAGCAAAGAAACTTTTAAATGGTTTTATTAAAGAATAGAGGTTTAAATATGGAAATTACTATTATTGAAGAAAAAGAAAACAAAGTCTTTAAAAGAAATGAAGTGAAATTTTATGTTGAATATGAAGGAGAAGGTACTCCTACTGCTTTAGACATTAAATCTAAATTAGTTGCTTTATTAAATACTAAAAAAGATTTAATTGTTGTTGATAATGTTCAACCTCATTATGGTGAACCTAAAGCATCAGGATATGCAAAAGTTTATGCTACTCCTGCAGATTTAAAATATATCGAACCGGATTATATTATTGCTAAAAATACTGAACCTGAAGCTGAAACAGCTGAAGATGAAGAAAGTGAAGAATAGGAGATTTAAAATATGAAAGTATCAAGTCTTTATAAAGTAGATGGAGATAAATTAGAAAGAAAAAATCCTGTTTGTCCACGTTGCTCTGATGGTGTATTTATGGCTGACCATGGAGACAGATATGCTTGTGGTAAATGCGGATACACTGAATTCAAAAAAGATTAAATTAAATCTTTTTTAAATATTTTTTTAATAAAAAATGTGATTAATGTGGCTATAAGAGATGGAAGACTTAAAACAGGAATGACTGATGAAGCAGCTGAATATAATTCTTCTTTAGAATTTGATAAAATCATTTTTGAAGCAGATATTAAAACTAATTTCGCACATACTTCTATGCTTAAACATGAAAATATCATTGATGAAGAAACTGCGAATAAAATATTGGATGCTTTAGATAAACTTGCTGAAGAAGGTATTGATGCATTAGTTTTTGATCCATCAATTGAAGATGTGCATATGGCTATTGAGAAATATGTTACAGATATTGTTGGTCCGGAAGCTGGATTTATGCATACTGCCAAGTCCCGTAATGATCAAGTAGCAACTGATATCAGATTAGTTTTACGAGAAAAAATTACGGATATTCAAATTGGAATACTGAATTTTATTGAAGGAATTGTTGAATTTGCAAAAAAACATTTGGAAACCGTTTTCATAGGTTACACTCATTTACAGCATGCTCAACCAATTACTGTTGCTCATCATTTAATGGCTCATGTTCAAGCTCTTAAAAGAGATTATGAACGTTTAGAAGACACTTATAAAAGAGTTAATTTAAATCCTTTAGGTTCAGCTGCTATGACCACCACTAGTTTTCCTATTAATAGGGATTTAACTACAGAATTATTGGGTTTTGATAGTTACCTTGAAAATTCTATGGATGGAGTATCTGCAAGAGATTTTATAGCTGAAACTGTTTTTGATTTATCTTGCTTATCTACTACATTATCCAAAATTTGTGAAGAACTTATTTTATGGAGTACTTACGAGTTTGGTATTGTTGAGATATCTGATGAATACTCTTCCACATCATCTATTATGCCTCAAAAGAAGAACCCTGACATTGCAGAACTTGCTCGTGCAAAATCAACTGTTGTTACTGGGGAATTAATGACTATTTTAACTATTTTAAAAGCTATTCCATATACATATAATAAAGATTTACAAGAAATAACTCCGCATTTATGGAATGCCGTTGATGTAGCTGAATCTAGTTTAAGCATTGTAACTAAAATGCTTTTATCTGTTGAGTTTAATGAGGATAGATGTTTAGAACTTGCTGGTAAAAATTTTGCAACTGCTACAGATTTAGCAGATATTATGGTTCGTGAAAAGGCAATTCCTTTTAGAACTGCTCATCAAATTGTTGGAAGAATTGTTAACGAAGCTACAGAAAAAGGGCTTAAAGAAAAGGACATAACATCTGAATATATTGATAAGATTGCCGAAGATTTAGGATTTGAGAAACTTAATATGAACGACATAATGATTCAAAAAGCCCTTAATCCTTTAGAAAATATTAAAATGAGAAATATACCTGGAGGACCATCACCGAAAATGGTTAAAATTGCAATGAACAATATTAATGAATTCTTAAATAGGGAATTTGAGAAAAAAGGAGTTTAGTCCATTTTTTCTCGTTTTTCTTTTTTAATTTCTCTTACATAGTTTTCAGATATTTCTTCAGCCATTTCTTTATTACCTTCAATTATAGGTCCGATATATCCGCATGTGTAACATCTCCATGTTGACCAGTTTTGTGGAATAATCCATTCAACATCTGTTGAACCGCATTTAGGACAAATTTTAAATAACATTATCTATCACCTTTGTTGTTGTTTGATTTGTTTTAATATTTAATCTTTTGTTTTATAAAAACTCCAAATTAAATCTAATGCTTCTCCTACTTCTAGTGATGAAGCTCTTGTTTCTCTTAAAATTCGTTGTATTGAAAATTTTTTAAAATGAGGGTATTTTCTATGAGTTTCATAAAGTAGAGGACATCCAAATCCATCGAATTCTCTTAAGTTATATTGTTTTACAATATTTTTTATTTCTTGTTTTCCAATTGATAAACTTGCAGGTAAATTTAATCTTATAAGGCCTTCCTTTTGTTTTGTTAGGCATTGTGTTCCTGTAGACAGCATGTCTCCGTAAATCACTATTGGAATATTGTTTTTTATTGCATAATCATAAACTGTTTCTTCAATTTCTTTAGAACATCTCCCGCAGGGGTGTATTTTACCGTTTAATGCATCTTTAACTAAATCTTTTGAGTCAATTTTAATGTAGTGGTGTTCAATGTCAAGCTGTGATACCAGATTATTGATATTTTTTTTAAATTGGTTTGGAAGAATAATTGTTCCTGGATCAACTGTTATGGAAATTGGATTGAAGCCTAATAATTTTGCAAGTATCAATGAAAAACTACTATCTACTCCACCGGAAAGTGCAACAATAGCATCATTATTCTCACTTTCAACAATTTTATTCTCTTTCAGATATATGGAAAGGTCAAATTGATAAAGTTTTTCAATTTTTTCATTAATCAATTTTTTAAGTTCAT
>CAYPJH010000316.1:0-2031 GCA_964411035.1 uncultured Methanobrevibacter sp.
GATATAAATGCTAATGAAGAAGAACCAATTGATATTACAGGAAATAGAGATGGAGAAAACACTGGTTCAGATACTGAAAACGAAACTACAGGAAATAGAGATGGAGAAAACACTGGTTCAGATACTGAAAACGAAACTACAGGAAATAGTGAAGCAAACGACACAGACTCAGGTTTAACTGCAGGAGGTGAATATTCCTCCGATATTTCTAACATCAGAGCTTTAATTGGAACTCAAAAAGGACATTCTCATAAAATTTATTGGGAATTTGGCCATCCTTCTTTGGCTAATAGACATATGTTAATACAAGGGAAATCCGGTCAGGGAAAAACTTATTTCATCCAGAGGATGCTTAAAGAATTATCTAATCAAGGTATACCTAGTATTATTATTGATTATACTGATGGATTTAAAAAATCCAAATTGGAAGACAAATTTAAAGAGGCTCTCGGAGATAGAATTGATCAACATTTAGTTCTCATAAATAAATTCCCATTAAATCCATTTAAAAAGAATTTGATTGAACTTGATGATGAGTTTTATCCAGAGAACAATGTATCTGTAGCTGGTCGTTTCAAATCTGTTGTAAATTCCGTGTATAACTTCGGTGATCAGCAATTAAATACAATATATAATGCTGTTCTAAGAGGTTTGGATAAATATGGTGAAGATATGGATTTATCAATTTTAAAAGAAGAATTGCTTGGAGAAGATACAAGCACTGCAAGTTCTGTTTTAAATAAATTGAGTGAATTATTGGATATCAATCCTTTTGAATCGAATAAGTTTGACTGGTCTAATGTGTTGGATGGGGGTGATGGTAAGGTTTTAATTATTCAACTTACAGGATTGTCTAAGGATATTCAGAAAGTTATTTCTGAATTGGTTCTTTGGGATTTATGGTACTATAAAGCTAGTTCTGGCCGTGAAGATAAACCATTTATAGTAGTTTTAGATGAAGCTCACAATCTTGATTTCGGTTCAGATTCTCCTTGCAGCAAAATTCTCACTGAAGGAAGGAAATTTGGATGGTCTGGTTGGTTTGCAACACAATCAATCAAAGGAACCATGAAACCAGATGAAATTGCCAAATTAGCTAACGCTGAAGAGAAAATTTATTTCCATCCAACTGACATTTCATCAATCTCCAAAGAACTCTCAAAAAATAATGAAGATAGGAAAAAATACGAAAAAGAATTATCACAACTAAATAAAGGACATTGTATTGTTCAAGGAACAACAATTAATTCTGAAGGAGAGTTATACCATCCAGACCCTTTAATAGTTAAAATTGATGAAATAACTGGAGAAAAACATTAGTGGAGAAAACTATACTTTTCTCTATTCTTTTCAGATTATACAAATAAAATGTCGAAGACTAAACAAAGATTATAGAATAGTTAATTAGTCTATTTAGAATGTTCTTCTTTAAGATTAATATTAATGATAAAATATGAAAATTAAAGGAAAATAACTGTTTTATATTATTCAAAAAGTATAAACTGAAAATTAATAAGATTTTAAATATAAATATGTAAAAAAAATAATTAAGGATTAAGAGGGATTTGAACCCTCGATCGGTTGGTTACGAACCAACTGCTCTAACCACTAAGCCATTAATCCACTTAATACCTAATTAAAATATATTTTTTATCATATATAAATCTTGAATTTTGACAGATATCTTAAAAATATGAAAAAGATACCTTTAAATATTATAACGGCATAATATAAATCTATATGAATATACATTCATATCCTTTTTATAAACGAAAAAACAATTAACCATTTTATAATCTCCAAAATAATTTAGAAAACTCACCACAGTTTTCTACATTACTTTGTTTTCTCTTTTTTTGTTGTTTAAAATGGTTTACATATCATTTATCACCTATTTAAAAGTAGTCATTTGTAAAAAAAGAAAATTTTAAATAGGATAAGGAGTATAATATAATTCTATATGAATATATATTCATATCCTTTTTATAAACGAAAAAACAATTAACCATTTTATAATCTCCAAAATAATTT
>CAYPJH010000317.1:0-7192 GCA_964411035.1 uncultured Methanobrevibacter sp.
TGAAAAATATGTTGATGAATTGGTAGATAAAGGTATTTTAACATCTGAGACTACCTTTGCTGTTAAGTGTAGGCGTGTTGGAAATCATGACTTTACATCACAGGAAATGGCAGGACACTGTGGAGCAGTAGTTATTCGAAAAGTAGGCTGTCCAGTTGATTTAACAAATCCTCAATTAAGAATATTTGTTGAAATAAGGGAAAATGAAACATTCATATTCCACGAAAAAATTGAAGGTCCTGGAGGCCTTCCTTTAGGTACTCAGGGAAAGGTAATCTCTCTTTTATCAAGCGGAATAGATTCACCCGTTGCCACTTACTTAATGATGAAAAGAGGCTGTGAGGTTATTGCACTTCACTTTGATGCAGCACCATACACCAAATCTAAAGCACGCGAAAAATTTGATAAATTGGTGGAAACTTTAAATGAATATGCCTGTGGCGTTCCAATTAAAAAAGTGATTGTTCCTTATGGAGATTATTTGAAAAAGTGTCTTGATACAAATGAAAAAATGACCTGTGTTTTATGTAAGTCTGGAATGTATCAGATAGCTTCAAAATTAGCTGAAAAAAGAAAAGCTTTAGCTATTGTTGACGGAAGCAGTGTTGGTCAGGTTGCATCCCAAACTCTTGCAAATATTTTGGCTACAAGATATGATTCTACCTATCCAATTTTAAGTCCTTTAATCGGATTGGATAAGCTTGAAATAGAAAGAATTGCAGAGGATATTGGAACTTTTGAAATTTCAAAAGAAAATGATGGAGGTTGTGATGCAGCACCAAGATATCCTGAAACAAAAGCAGATATTGAAAGGGTAAATGAAGCTAAAGAGTTAATGGGTCAAAAAGAACTTCTTGATGAGGTTTTTAAAAATATTTTAAAATGAATATTCACTTTATTCATTTTATATTAATTTATAAGCTTTGGCTGTGGTTGGATATTATGGCGATTTATTTTAAATTGATAATCATGAAATCCAAGTTAAATTTTATATAATTTAATTTAAAAATATATTATGTGTAACTTATGAAGCTTCGTAACAAATTTAGGGATTATGTAAGTGGCCAATTAGCAGGCCACACAGATAATTTCGAAACATCTCAGAAGAATATTATAACTTCCTTAAGACAGGGATACTCTCTATTTGATTCTATTGAAAAATTTAGTTATGATGAAAGTAAAATCAGAAGATGGTATAATGAAGGGAGTAAAGGTGTTTCAGATTACTATAATTTTTATAGGGTTTGCGATAGTTTTGCAGCTGAAGAGATTAAGAATTATGATATGAACATGATTTGCAGCAAAATAAAAAGAGGAAAATCTTTTTTAAGTGCTATTGGTGATGCTAATTTTAAATCAGATAATTATAATTCTTCAGATATTATTAAGCATTGGGTTATTCTAGGAAAAAATGGAGATAGGGAGTTTAAAGAATTTTATGAAATCATAAGAAAATATGCATTTCCCGACTTGCTGGATTTAGATATTGATGTCATAATATCCAATGTTACTAATGATAAGAACAATTTTGCTTTTTTAAATTCAGATATTTTATACTGTCGCTGTGAAGATTTAGGTAGATGGTATAAAAGTGCAGATCATTCAGATGACAAATATATTAAGTTAAATAAGTATTGTGAAGATTTCTTTAAAAGATATTCTAAGGGCCAGTTTTTACATAAACTCAGTAAAGGGTTTATTGTAGGCGAATCATTTGAGACAGATTTTCACAGATTTCAGGATTTCCTCCGTTGGTATATAGATGGATCTAAGGAGGATGGGGCAGATGCATTATTTTATAAAAAGGCACGTTCTATTTTAGTTAGAAATAATAAATTCAATGAACATAAATCTATTTTTGCCGATTTAAAACCGGATGTTCCTTTTGAAGATGTTTTAGGAAATATTTCAAAAACATATGTTGAAGAGTGGCTAATGTTAGGCCAATATGGTTTAGAGCCATTTTATTCATTCTATAAAGATTGTTTAAAACATGATACTCAATTTAGAGTAATATCTGCTTTAAAAGAAGGATATGAATTTAATGAGAATATTCCTGATTTACATCATGATTTTGAAACTGTTAAATCATGGTTTGATGAGAAAGGAGACTTTTATAATATTTGCATTTATCTATTTATCTATTCAACTGAATTTGATCAGGTAAAATCATTTTTAAATAATTTAACTCCAGGCATTCATTTAAATGAAGCTATTGGTAATTCCAGCATATCCAGTAAAAATATTGAAAAATGGATAGAACTTGGAAGAGAGGGTTATGATCCGTTTTACAAGTTTTACAGAGGACTTTTAAAAATAGTTTTGCTTAAGGGACTTTCCAGAAGACTTTCTTTTGAAGAAGCATTTGATTTATTAGATTCATATTATGATTTCGATGAGTTTAGAAGTGCTTATGATAATGATTTAAATTTCCAAAACAAATTTTCTAAGTTATTAATAAAGAATACTAATTTTACTAAAGCCAAACCATTTTTAGAAGGATTTAATTTAGAAAAGCCATTGGATGAAAATCTTCATGATTATGAAATTTCATATGATGAACTAAATCAGTGGATTTCACTTGCAAATAATTTATTCAAACCATTCGATCAGTTTTTAGAAGTTTATAGTAAATATTTAACTCAACATAAAGTTATTTTGAATATTAAACAGGGTTCTACTTTTGAACAGGCTATCAGCGCATCAAATTCTATTTTCCATGAACAGGAAATTAGAGAATGGTATGATCTAGGTGAAGGCAAATTTTATGAAAGTTGTTATAGATTAACTGAAAAAGAATCACAAAAACTAGTTATATCTTATTTAAATCAGGGTTTATCTTTTGATAGTGCAATCAATCAAGAAAATTTGCTGCATAAAAAGGAAGATATTAATTCATGGGTAATAAAAGGTAAAAACGGTGATGAGAAATATCTGGAATTTTATGATGATGTTGGAAAAACATTATTATTCAGTCAACTTAAACAGGAGTCATATCTGGATAATGCAATTGCAGCATGCAGCGGTTTAATTGGCATGGACTATGTAAAACGCAAATATCGTGAAGATAAAGAATTTCACGATGAACTTAATGAATTTTTAATCGCAAATACTTCCTACTATAAATATAAGGAAGTGCTTGCTTATTTAGATACACCATTTCCAGATTATGTTATTGAATGGTTGAAATTGGCTGAAAATGGATTCGATCCTTTCATAGTTTTTTATAATAGATATAAACAGATTACTGAAGATATTCAAAAAACAGTTATAGCTTCTTTAAATGAAGGAAAATCAATTGAAGAGATTATAGAATTTGAAGATATTAACTGTTCAGTCAATGTCTTAAAAACATGGTATGATAATGGAGCTAATAATGTCTCTGATTTTATTGAATTTTATAAAACAGTTTCTAATTATAAAAATGAGTTAAATTCAATTAAGCAAAATAGAAATTCCGATTCTCCGGATGTAGCTGATAATAATAAGGTTATTGCCACTCAAAAATTCATCATTGGATGTATGAATAAGGGATTAAACTTTGAAGATGTAATTAATCATGATTATTTATACTTTACACCTGAGACAATTCAAAGATGGTATTTTGAAGGTTTAATCTCTAAAAAATTTGCTAATTTCTCCAATATAATATATGATTATATAAAAAATACAAACTCTCCAATATTAGTTAAATCATTTATTCTTTTTAAAATGAAAACTGGTGTAAGATTTAGAGAAATAGGTAATCTACAGGGTTTCAGTTCACACTTTGCCATAATTGAAAAATGGTATGAAAAAGGTATTGATGGTGATAGTGAACATAAAGTTTTTGCTGATGTAGTCAGGAAATACGATGAGAAAATTCAGGAATGGAGAATTCTTCAAGAGAAAAAAAGACTGGAAGCAGAGAAAAAACGTCGGGAAATGATTGAAAAACAAAAAATGGAAGAAAAAAGAAAAATAGAAGAAGCCAAAAAAGAAATGTTAGCTAGAGAGAAGAGAAAACTTGAAGAGAAAAAAAGAAGAGAAGAAGAATTTCAAGAAAAAATCCGCATTGAGGAACAAAAAAGAATTGATCTGTTAAAACAGCTAGAAATGGATGAAAAAGAAAATTCAAAAGCATCAGATATTGAGAATAATAAGGACAATGATGCTGATGAAAAGAAACTTGAACAAGATTTGAAAGATGCAAAAAACAAAATACAAAATAATAAAAAATAAAATTAAACAATTAAAAAAGAAATAGAAGAATGTCTTAAACGACAAAGGGAAAGTCTTCAAAAACAAGAAAATTTAACTGAAATTAATTAGTTATTACAATTTTTAATTAATCTATTTTTAAATATCATAATAATTAAATACTATACAAATCAAAAATAACTAATGTATAGTAACTAGTAAAATTAATTTTATCAAATATACTTTATGCTTATTACTAGTGAAATCTAAATTTGAGGTGTTTTGAAAATGAAAACAACTATTAGTGTAATCAAAGCAGATATTGGTAGTGTTTCTGGGCACTGTGTTGCTCATCCTGAGTTAATTGATATTTGTGTTGATGTATTAGAAGAAGCTGTTGAAACCAGCATCTTATCTGATTATTATGTAAGTCGTTGTGGGGATGACATTGATTTAATCATGTCTCACACAAATGGTGAAGAAAACCAGGAAGTACATGAAACTGCATATAATGCATTTATGAAAGCTACTGAAAGAGCTCGTGAATTAAAATTATACGGAGCAGGTCAAGATTTATTATCTGATACCTTCTCTGGAAATATTAAAGGAATGGGTCCTGGTGTAGCTGAAATGGAATTTAAAGAAAGACCAAGTGACCCAGTACTTGTATTCTGTTGTGATAAAACAGAACCAGGTGCATTTAACATGCCTATCTTTAAAATGTTTGCAGATCCATTTAACACTGCAGGACTTGTTATTGACCCAAGTTTACACGATGGTTTTAAATTTGAAGTATTTGATGTAATTGAACACAGAAAAGTTATTTTAAACTGTCCTGAAGAAATGTACGATTTACTTGCTTTAATTGGTTCTACTGGAAGATATGTAATTAAAAGAGTATGGAAGAAAAACGGCGAAATCGCTTCTGCAATAAGTACTGAAAGATTAAACTTAATGGCAGGAGAATATGTAGGTAAAGATGACCCTGCAGCTATTGTAAGAGCACAATCCGGATTCCCTGCTAATGGTGAAGTAGTTGAACCATTTGCATTCCCTCATATGGTAAGTGGATGGATGAGAGGATCTCACAATGGTCCTTTAATGCCTGTATCTGAAGCAGATGCAAACCCAATTAGATTTGACGGACCTCCAAGAGTTATTGGTTTAGGTTTCCAAGTTGCTGATGCTAAATTAATCGGTCCTGTAGATTTATTCGATGATCCTGCATTCGACCCTACTCGCGAAGAATCAGCTAAAATCGCAACTTACATCAGAAGACACGGTCCATTTGAACCTCACAGATTACCTGCTGAAGAAATGGAATACACCTCTTTACCTGGTGTAATGGAAAAACTTGAAAGCAGATTTGAAGATATGGAATAATTTTAATTAATTATTCATATTTTTAACTTTTTTTTTAGATAAATATAAAAAAATAGAGATATTATTTTCTATGAGCAGTTATTATTGTAAAACTTGAAGCGTTAATTGTAAATGTAATGTCTTCATAGTTAACATAAAAATTTTTGCCCTTTTTTTCAACTTCATAATTTTCGTTTTTTAATATATTAACACAGTATTCAACTACATTATCAGTATCTAAGCTTAAATTTCTTTTAATTCTTTCAATACCCAATTCTGTAGTGTGAATTCTATTAATATTCTCCAATAATTCGTTTAAACCCATAAATATATTTATATAAATATTTGTATAAATAGTTAGTCATGTCGTTTTTATCGTTAATAATTAAAAATCCTTTCAGAAATAAAAGTAGAGCATTGCTCGCTATTATCGGAATTGGTATTGGAATAGCTACTATTGTAGCTTTAGGGGGAATTACCGATGGATTAATTGACAGTGCTGAAGAGACACTTCATTCCGGAGGTACTGATATTACTATCACTGGTGCAAATTCAGTTTCAAGTCAATCTACCATGTTTGGAACATCTACATTGTCTGAAGACTGGGTTGACATCATTAAAAATGAAAGTGGTGTTGATGAGGCAGTAGGTGTTTATTCAACAGCAATACCATCTGATGAAGGAATGCTGTCTTTAGTAGGAATAAATCCATCAGATGTTAAATTTTCCGAGTTAAACATTGTAGAAGGAGAACTATTCTCAAGCAGTGATGTAAAAGAAGCAATTGTAGGAAAAGTAACTGCAGATAATAACAATGTATCTGTAGGAGATGATTTAAAACTGGGTGATGAAACTTTTAAAATAGTTGGAATTTTTGAATCAGGTAATTCCAATCAGGATATGAGTTATTTCATGACATTAAACAACCTTCAAACATTAATAGATGATGAAGGTAATTTAACTTCAATATTTGTAAAAGTAGATCCGAATATGGATGCTGAAGATATTGGAAGTGAATTGGAAAACAAATACAAGGATAATTTAACCATCATAACTTCCCTTTCAGACCTTTCAATGGCTGAAGAATTAATTGATATGCTTAATGGTGTTTCATTTGGTATTTCATTATTAGCTATTGTTATTGGTGGAATAGGCATTATCAACACTATGCTCATGTCTGTACTTGAAAGAACCCGTGAAATAGGAGTTTTAAAAGCTGTAGGGTGGTCCAATAAAAAGATTATTCTAATGATAGTTGGTGAATCAATAGTCCTGACAGTAATGGCAGCTATTGCAGGAACAATAGTAGGAGTTCTTGGTGTTGAGCTATTTATGCAATTAAACATATTGGGCGGAATGAGTGCAATATTTACTGTAGAAACTATCTTAAAAGCATTTGGCATAGCTCTTATAGTCGGAATTATTGGTGGAGTTTATCCTGCAATCAAAGCAGTTCGCCTACCTCCAACAGAAGCACTAAGATACGAATAGGTGGTATTATGAGCAATATTGTTGAAATTAAAGATTTAACAAAAAGCTATGAAAACGGAAACATCAAAGCTTTAAACGGGATTAATCTTACAATAGAAGAAGGAGAGTTTGTATCTATCATTGGACCTTCAGGATCAGGAAAATCAACTCTTCTTAACAT
>CAYPJH010000318.1:0-1895 GCA_964411035.1 uncultured Methanobrevibacter sp.
CAAAGGTTAAGGGCAATCATTATCTGTATCTTGCTTTGCATAAGGGTGCAGTTGTGGGTTATGCAGGCTATAAGGTTTATAACCAGGGAGCCGGTCAGTGGGACCACAATCTGCGGCTTAATATGACAAATTATAACCTGACTATTATAGAGCCTGACTCCACACCGATATATGTAGACGGCAAGCTTGTCAATACTCAGGTTGCAAATAATCATCAGCTTGTAGATCCTGCTTCAATGCACGACAACGACCGAAACACAGGTACTTCATTTTCAATTTACAGAGATGAAACTACTGCAATTTCTGCAATTATTGACTCTCAATTTAATAATCTGGTAAAGCTTGAGGGCGTATATTTCTGCGAAAGCGGAAAAACATCAAACCGTTCCGAGCTTTATAAGCTTGACAGTGACAGCTTTACTCTTACATCTGATATTCTTGAAAAATATTCAAATTATATAAAGGATAAAAAGATAGTTATCCAGCCTGTATATACAGTATCTGATTCTAATCTCAAGATAGAAAGCTTTGATAATACAAAATCTAACGGACAAAAATTTGTTGCTGACAATAACAGCTGTACAGGTGATTTTTATTATAACAATGAGCTTGTAGGAACATTAAGCTGGACAAAATCAGAGCGTGAAAACGGCAACTATCTTGTTGCTGATACAATTAAATTTAACTTTGAATATGCTGACAATACATCGTCAAGGCTTTGGAATATGAAGCTTGACACGAGGGCGGCATCCACCGAAAGCCTGCTTTCTTCTGCCGATATCATAACAATTAATACAGGTACATTTTCTGCAAATATTCAGCTTTCAAATTTGTATTTTTCGGTAACGCCTAATTTTTATCTTGCCGATACTACAACAGTGCTTAATGTTACAAATCCCGACTACGGTGACTTTAGCGGAAAAGGCGGCAAATATGCAGTAAAAAATTCCGACGGCTCGGTTACACTCAAGGGTTACTCGTCTGAAGACGGTGCAGCAGACACCGTATTTACAGATATGTCTGTGAATGAAATAATCACATTCCATGCAGAGCCAAATTCAGGCTATCGAGCAAAGTGGAGCTATACTGACAGTGCATCTCATAATACTAAAACATATTACGGAAACAGCTTTTTCTATGTTATACAAAATCCGTATAACGTAAATGATAACCACATAACCCTGACGTTCGAAAAAACAGGAAGTAATTATCAGACCTTCAGCTTTTACGGAAAAACTCTTTTACAGGAAGGCTCAATAATAAATCCGCCCACAAGCCAAACCGAAACTTATAACCTTGTCAGCGGAGCACAGATAACAATGGACAGCTATTCAGCTTTGTCTGATGAAAACGGTGAATTTCATCTTGAAACAAATCCCGGAGAAGAAAATTCCGAGATTGTAAAAATTTCTGCATCAGCCGACGAAATTCACAGAGCAATGGTTTTCTACAACAATCAATATTACATTTGCGACATTGATATGTCGGAATATCTTACATCAAACAGCATTTCAAGTATTACAGCGCAGCTAAAGATGAACTACAAAACAAACGGAGTAACTCCTGTTTCGATTAATGCGGTGTCATCTGACGGTACTGTTTACGGAGATACAATTACCTTGATTACTGCCAACGCAGTCCAGTTTGATTTGACTATAAACACAAAGGGTCAAAGCAAAGACAAGCCTGTAAACCTTGTGCGCTGGTCAGTTGAAAATGAGGACGGTGTGAAACAGTCATTTGATGTGGAGCTTGCGATAGGTGAAACAGTTTCTCATTTGGCAAATACTCTTTCAGAGATTATTAAGCAGGTAGAAAAAATTTACTTTGAATTAATTTGGAATGTTTTTGACTCTGACGCTAAAGAAATTTATTCTAGCTATGGCAAATTTGAC